>DASVNL010000647.1:0-14308 GCA_036383875.1 Thermoanaerobaculia bacterium | reverse complement strand
CGGCAACATCTACAAAGGACGCGTCACCAAAGTCCTCCCCGGCATGCAGTCCGCCTTCGTCGACCTCGGCCTCGAGCGCGACGCGTTTCTCTACGTCTCCGACGTCATCGAAGACCTCGAAGAATACGAGAGCGAAACGCCCGACGAGCTGCATCTCGACGACGTTCCGCAACCGCATCGCACCGAAGCGTCGATCGCGGATCTCTTGCGCGAAGGGCAGGAGATCGTTGTCCAGGTCTCGAAGGATTCGATCGCGGGCAAAGGCGCGCGCATTACTTCGCACATCACGCTGCCAGGACGCTTCCTCGTCTACATGCCGACCGTCAATCACATCGGCGTGTCGCGTCGTATCGAAGACGAAGAAGAGCGCACGCGGCTCAAAGAGATTCTCGAAAAGATTCGCCCGCACGGACACGGCGGCTTCATCGCGCGCACTGCGGGCGAAGGTCGCGCGGAAGAAGAGTTTCTCGCGGACCTGCGCTATCTCACGGATCTCTGGGAGCAGATTCGACGTCGCGCGGAGAAGTCATCCGCGGCGACTGCGATTCATCACGATCTCGATCTCGTGCTGCGTACGATTCGCGACGTCCTCGGGCCGGAGTTCAAGAGCGTGTGGGTCGACTCGGTCGAGCAGTACCAGCGCATCGTCGAGTTCCTCGATCAGATTCAGCCGCAGCTCGTGTCGCGCGTGCGCCTGTTCCGTCGCGAGGAGCCGATCTTCGACGAGTTCGGGATCGAGCCGGAGATCGCGAAGGCGCTGAAGTCGAAGGTGTGGCTGAAGTCGGGTGGCTACATCGTGATCAATCAGACCGAGGCGTTGGTCGCGATCGATGTGAACACGGGCAAGTACGTCGGGAAGAAGAATCTCGAAGAGACGGTGTTCCGGACGAACCTCGAAGCCGCGAAGGAAATCGTCCGGCAGATTCGTCTCCGCGACCTCGGCGGCATCATCGTTCTCGACTTCATCGACATGGAAGATCTCAACAATCGCCAGCGCCTGTTCGAGGCGCTCGAGAACGAGATCAAGAAGGATCGCTCGAAGACGAAGATCCTGCAGATTTCCGAGTTCGGGCTGATCGAGATGACGCGCAAGCGCGTACGTCAGAGTCTCGAGCGCTCACTGACGCAAGCATGTCCGTACTGCGGCGGCAGCGGACGCATCAAGTCGAATACGACGATCGCGCTCGAAGTGTGGCGCGAGTTGATGAAGCTCCGCGACTTCCACGAAGGTCAGGACGTGATCGTCCGCGTGAACCCGATCGTGTACGGAACGCTGCACACCGGCGACCCGATTTTCGAAGAAGTCGAGCGCACGTTGGGCATCCATCTGGTGTTCAAGCCCGACGAGACGCTCCATCACGAACAGTTCGACGTGATGCGCATTTGAGCCGGCCGCCTCAAAACGGCACGTCGCGTGCAGAAGAGCCGGGTCCGGAGTAGCGATGCCCCTGGACGAAACTTTTGGCAATCTTGCCGCTTTTCTGAACAGTCTGGACGCCGAAGGCGAGCAGAAGTTCGAGCTCTCGCATTCGCTGGTCATCATCTGTCCCGACTGCGGAAAAAACATCGCCTTTCGAGGGCGCTGCCCGAAGTGTGCGGGCAACAGCTGGATTCCTGCCGGCAACGCGGGCGGGATCTTCGAGCGGATGAAAGCGCAGCGTCTGCGGCGAATGATCGCCGACGAGGACGTGACGTTGAATCAGCGCAGCAACGAGCTCGCTGCCGAAGCGTCCGAGTGACGCGCGGCTACGAGTCGAGCCCTTCGCGCAGATACTCTTCGTCGACGAACTTGCGGAAGAGCGCTTCCCACTCGGGCGTGTTCGCTTTCGGCCCGCGCTTCATCGCGCTGATCCGCTTGCGAGCCGTCTCTTCGCGATTTTCCTGACGCGTCAATTCGTCCGACAGCGCCTGAGCCACCGCCAGGCGCACGGCCTCGCGATCCTTCAGAAGAATCACCGCGCGAGACCGCGACACCGCGTCGACGATCTCGCGCGCGAGTTCATTCAGACGGTCCCGGGAGGGACGGGCCATGGCTTCGACGATTTTAGTGGACCGCTTCGTCGTCGGACGAGGATTCCTGCTGAGGCTCGGACGACGTGTCGCCGGCTCCTGCGTCGCCTTCACTGCCGTCTTCGCCGCCACCATTGTCCTCCGGCTGTTCTCGTTCGATGAGCTTCACCACGGCGACGACCATGTCGTCGGCGTCGATGTTGATCACGCGCACGCCCTGTGTTTTGCGTCCGGCAATGCGAATGCTCTCGACGTCCGTGCGGATCATCATCCCCTGTTCGGTGATGAGAAGGATCTGCTCGTCGACGCCGACGTGAGCGATGCTCGCGACCTTGCCGTTCTTGTCCGTGACTTTGAGATTCGAGAGTCCGAGTCCGCCGCGACGCTGCAACCGGTACGACGTCACCGGAGTGCGTTTGCCGAAGCCTCGCTCCGTGATCGTCAGGATGTAGCCGCGATCATCGGCCGCGAGCGCGGTCTCGTCTTCCGACTCTTCCGTTTCTTCCGCAACGATTTCCTCGGCCACAACATCCTCGGCCGCTTCCTCGTCGACACCTTCCGGTACCGGAGGCAGCGCTTCCGCAGCTGATGCCGGGAGCACGTCCATCTCCATGACGTAGTCGTCGCCGCGCAGCGAGATCGCCTTCACGCCGGCCGCGCCGCGGCCCATCGGGCGCACGTGCGACTCGGGGAAGCGGATCGCGGTGCCGTCGTGCGTTCCGACGAAGATCTCGTCGTTGCCGCTCGACAGTCGCGCCGCGTAGAGATCGTCGCCTTCGCCGATGTCGATCGCGATGATGCCGGCCGCGCGGACGTTCGAGAACGCCGCGAGCTCGGTCTTCTTGATCTTGCCGGCGCGCGTGGCCATGACCACGTACTTGCCTTCGCTGAAGTCGCGCGTCGTGAGGAGCGCGCGCACGCTTTCGTTCTGCTCGATCGGCAGAAGATTCACGATCGCCTTGCCGCGCGCGTTCGATGCGACTTCCGGCACCTTGTGCGCCTTCAGCCAGTACATGCGGCCGCGGTCCGTGAACACGAGGACGTACGCGTGCGTCGAAGCGACGAAGAGGTGTTCGACGATGTCCTCTTCTTTCGTCTGCATGCCGATGCGGCCTTTGCCGCCGCGACGCTGCGCGCGATAGAGAGACAACGGCGAGCGCTTGATGTAGCCGCCGCGCGACACGGTGATGACCATGTCTTCGTCGGCGACGAGATCTTCGATCGAGATCTCGCTCTCTTCCGGGATGATCTCGGTGCGGCGCTTGTCGCCGTACGCTTCCTTGATCGCCTTGAGCTCGTTCGAAATGATCTCGAGCACGAGCTGCTCGGACGCGAGGATCGCGCGCAGACGCTCGATGTGCGCGAGCACTTCCTGATACTCCTGAATGAGCTTCTCGCGCTCGAGTCCAGTGAGCCGCTGCAGGCGCATGTCGAGGATGGCCTGCGCCTGAACTTCGCTGAACGCCCAGCGCGCGATGAGTCCTTCTTTCGCTTCCGGCGGCGTGCGGCTCGCGCGAATCAGCGCGATCAACTCGTCGAGAACGTCGAGTGCTTTGACGAGTCCTTCGAGGATGTGTGCGCGTTCTTCGGCTTTGCGCAAATCGAAGCGCGTGCGGCGCACGACGATCTCTTTGCGATGATCGATGAAGTGACGCAGGATCGTCGCGAGGTCCATGACCTCGGGCTTGTTGTTGACGATCGCCAGAAAGATGATGCCGAACGTCGTCTGCATCTGCGTGTTGCGATACAGATGATTGAGCACGATCTCGGGCATCGCATCGCGCTTCAACTCGATGACGACGCGGATGCCTTCGCGATCCGACTCGTCGCGCAGATCGGAGATGCCTTCGATGCGCTTGTCGCGCACGAGCTCCGCGATTTTCTCGAGCAGACGCGCCTTGTTCGTCATGTACGGAATCTCCGTCACGACGATCTGCTGCTTCTCGCTCTTCTTCTGCGTTTCGATGATGACGCGCGCGCGCACCTGAATGATGCCGCGGCCCGTCGAATACGCCTGGCGGATTCCTTCGAGTCCGTGAATGAATCCGGCCGTCGGGAAATCGGGGCCCGGCATGACGGTCATCAACTCGGCGATGGTCGTGGCCGGGTTGTCGATCATCATCAGACACGCGTCGATGACTTCGGACAGATTGTGCGGCGGGATGTTCGTCGCCATACCGACGGCGATGCCCGACGAGCCATTCACGAGGAGATTCGGAAACTTCGCGGGCAGCACTGAAGGCTCGGAGAGCGAGCCGTCATAGTTGGGAACCCAATCAATCGTTTCTTTGTCGATGTCGTCGCGCATCAACTCTTCGGCGAGACGCGTCAACCGGACTTCGGTGTAACGCATGGCCGCGGGGTTGTCGCCGTCGAGCGAGCCGAAGTTGCCCTGGCCGTCGACGAGGCGGTAACGCATCGAAAAGTCCTGCGCCATGCGCACGACCGTGTCGTAAATCGCGGAGTCGCCGTGCGGGTGGAACTTACCCATGACGTCGCCGACGATGCGCGCCGATTTTTTGTACGCCTTGCCGGCGGTGTTGCCCTGCTCGTACATGCCGTAAAGGATTCGGCGATGCACTGGCTTGAGGCCGTCGCGAACGTCCGGCAGCGCGCGTCCGATGATGACGGACATCGCGTAGTCGAGATACGACTTGCGCATCTCGTCTTCGATGTTGACCGGAATCAACTGCTCGGCAGGTCTCTGATCTTCAGGTGTGTCAGCCATGCGTCGTTCTAGATATCCAGGTTGGTCACTTCGAGCGCGTTCTGCTCGATGAAGAAGCGCCGCGGCTCGACCTGATCGCCCATGAGAATCGTGAAGATCTCATCGGCTGCGACGGCGTCGTGAATCGTGACGCGCAGCAGACGGCGGGTTTCGGGATTCATCGTGGTTTCCCACAACTGCTCCGGATTCATTTCGCCGAGGCCTTTGTAGCGCTGGATGGAGAGCCCTTTTTCGGCAACTTTGTAAATCTGTTCGAGAAGGTCGTCGATCGACGTGTAGACCGTCGTCTCCTCGCCGTGTAGCACGGTGTACGGCGGCAGTCCGAACGCGGAAAGCTGCTCGTACGTTTTGACCATCTGGCGGAACTCGTAGTGCGCCAGAAGGTCGGCGTTGATGAAGAATCGCTTGCCGCTGCCGTTGCTGCCGGGGCGGAAGTGAATCGTGGAGAGCTCGGTGATTTCGTCGTGCGTCACGTGGACTTCGGTGAAGCCCGCGCGCGCAAGCTCGTTCGTGATGACCGCGATCTTGTCGGGATTCGCGAGCGATGCGCGATCGGCGAAGTGTTCGCGCGCAAGGATCTCGAGTGCCTCACGCGGCGCGCCGCGCATCGCGGCTTTGCGCGCGTGATCGCGGAACTCTTCCATCCGCTGCATCATCGTGATCAGGCGTTCGCCGGTGACCGGCAGTCCGCCCTCGGGCGTCACGGAGAGCGCTTCGGCGACGCGGCTCAAGAGGTAGCGCGACTTCGCGCTTTCGTCTTTGAGGTACTCCTCTTTTTTGCCCTGCGTGATTTTGAACAGCGGCGGCTGCGCGATGTACAGATAGCCGCGGTCGATGATCTCGCGCATGTGGCGATAGAAGAACGTCAGGATCAGCGTGCGGATGTGCGATCCGTCGACGTCTGCGTCCGTCATGATGATGATCTTGTGATAGCGGAGCTTGGCGACGTCGAAGTCGTCCGCGCCGATGCCCGTGCCGAGGGCGATGATCATCAGGCGGATTTCCTCGGAGGACAGCATCTTGTCGAGACGCGCCTTTTCGACATTGAGGATCTTGCCCTTGAGCGGGAGGATCGCCTGCGTGCGGCGATCGCGGCCCTGCTTCGCGGAGCCGCCTGCGGAGTCGCCTTCGACGAAGTAGATCTCGCACAGCGCCGGATCGCGTTCCTGGCAGTCGGCGAGTTTTCCGGGCAGTGAGCCGGAGTCGAGGACGCCTTTACGACGCGTGAGCTCGCGCGCTTTGCGCGCTGCCTCTCGGCCACGCGCAGCGTCGATGATTTTTTCGGTGATGCGTTTCGTCTCGCGCGGGTTTTCTTCGAAGTATTCACCGAGGCGTTCGTTGACGACTTGCTCGACCCACGTCTTCACGTGCGACGAGACGAGTTTGTCTTTCGTCTGCGACGAGAATTTCGGGTCGCGGACTTTGATCGAGATGATCGCGGTCAGACCTTCACGAATGTCTTCGCCTTCGAGCGACAGCTTCAGCTTCTCGAGGATGCCGGAGTCGACGAGGTACTTGTTGACGGTGCGCGTGAGCGCGCCGCGGAAGCCGGCGAGGTGCGTGCCGCCGTCCGCGTTCTTGATCGTGTTCGTGAACGTGTAGATGTTCTCGGAGTAGCCGTCGTTCCACTGCAGCGCGACTTCGACCTGCTCGCCGTCGCGCTCATCGCGGATGAAGATCGGCTCTTCGTGCAGCGGCGTCTTGTTCTTGTTCAGGTCGCGGACGAAGGAGACGATGCCGCCTTCGTAGCAGAACTCGTGATGCTTCTCGCTGCGTTCGTCGCGGATCTCGATCTGGATTCCGGAGTTGAGGAACGACAGCTCGCGCAGACGCTGCGACAGCGTTTCGAAGTTCATCTCCGTCACCGAGAAAATCTCGGAGTCGGCTTTGAACGTCACGCGCGTGCCGCGCTCCGCGGTCTTCTCACGCATTTCGAGCGGCGCCGTCGGAACGCCGCGCTCGTAGCGCTGCGTGTAGCGATTGCCGTCGCGATGAATTTCGAGCTCGAGCCACTCCGAGAGGAAGTTCACGACCGAGACGCCGACGCCGTGCAGACCGCCGGAGACTTTGTACGAGTTGTTGTCGAACTTACCGCCGGCGTGCAGCTCGGTCATGATGACTTCCGCGGCCGAGCGTCCTTCTTCCTTGTGGATGTCGACCGGGATACCGCGGCCGTTGTCTTCTACCGTGACGGAGTTGTCGGTGTGAATCGTGACCTGTACGCGATTCGCGTAGCCGGCCAGCGCCTCGTCAATGGCGTTGTCCACGACTTCATAGACCATGTGGTGCAGGCCGGAGATGTCATCGGTGTCACCGATGTACATGCCCGGGCGCTTGCGCACCGCATCCAGTCCCTTGAGGACTTTGATGTCTTCTGCTGTGTAGTTTTCTGCCATCGAGATCGCTTTCCAGAGGTTCTGATCGGCTTGTTCCCGCGGCGCGGCGGGGAGGGATTTTTCGCCGCGATAAAGAACGCGAAATTGTAGCCGAAAAATTGCCGTCTTATGCGAAATCGCGGCCGCTCATAACTTGCCCGTTTTCAAGACTTAGCCGCCGGTGCGGCCCAGCCTGAAGCGCGGCGAGAAACGACTCTTTGGCGGATGTCGCAAATACCTGGGTCGAAACGGGCAAATTCGACAGGAGCTGCTGGAGGATTTCGAGGTCGAGCTCGGCATCGACGTCATCGAGCAGAAACAGCGGCGCGTCGTCATACCGCCTGCGAAACAGCTCGAGCTTCGCGAATTTCAGGAACAGCACGATCATTTTCTGCTCGCCGCCGCTGAGCACTTCCTGCGCGGGCCGGCCGTCGACGAGAAAGTCGACGACGTCGCGCTGCGGCCCGGCGAGCGACATGCGCGCGCGCAGTTCCTCGCGTCGATGACTCGCAAGGTCGTCGGTGCGGTTCGGGCGATAGACCA
This sequence comes from Thermoanaerobaculia bacterium, assembly GCA_036383875.1. Classification (GTDB taxonomy): domain Bacteria; phylum Acidobacteriota; class Thermoanaerobaculia; order Gp7-AA8; family Gp7-AA8; genus QHVT01. The sequence continues at coordinate 6,652 of DASVNL010000647.1, read as the reverse complement.
TCTCGACGTTCGTGACGTGATAGCCATGCTGCGCGACGACTTCGCGAAACAGACTCGCGAGATCGTCGGCGTACGCGACCCGCGCGCGATGCACGACGTTCGCCGCGACCATCAACTCGTTGTCCCACGCATCGAGGGAGGAAAGTAATTGACGGCGCAGAGCGATCTCGCTCAGAAGCGCGTTCCGCTGCTTGAGCACGCGCGCATATCGCGTGAGCTGTTCGAGGTAGGCGGGATTCACGCTCGCAATGCCGCGATCGATGAACCGCCGCCGCTCCTCGGGCGTCCCACGAATGATCTCCAACCGCGCCGACGAGTACGCGAACACGCTGAGCGCGTTGAGATACACCGGCAACGTGACTTTTTCGCCGTTGATCATCAGCACGCGACGCTTCGACTCGCCGGTTTCGAGTCCGACGGAAAGCGTGCGCGTCACGCCGTCGCGCTGGAGCGCGCCGGCGACGAACACGTTTTGCGAAGTGAAGCGAAAGAGGCTCGCGACGCGCGACGTGCGAAACGACTTCGTCGTCGCGAGGAAGTAGATCGCCTCGAGGAGATTGGTTTTTCCCTGGCCGTTGCGGCCGACCAGGATGTTCGCTTTCGGGTGAAACTCGGTTTCCGCCGCCGCGAGGTTGCGGAAGTTTTCAGTCGTGAGCTTCTCGAGGATCACGCCAATCGCATCGGCATGACGACGTACAGGTAATCGTACGGAAGGTCTTCAGCGGCCGTGGCCGGACGCCCGATGCACTGGCTGTTCTCGTCCTTGAGATCGAGCGAAACAGTCGGCGTGTCGGTCGCACTGAGGAAGTCCATCACGTAGGCCGCATTCAGGCCGACGAAGAACGGCTGGCCGGCGTAGTCGATGGGAACCGTCTCGCGCGCATCGCCGAGCTCCGGGTTCGTCGACGAGACGGTGAGCTTGCCGGGCGCGAAGTCGAATCGGACGGCGCGGGTGCGCTCGTTGGCGACGAGCGAGACGCGCTTGATCGTCGACAGCAGACGCTCGCGATCGACCATCACTCGGCGGTCGTTGTCGCGCGAGATGACTTCCATGTAGTTCGGGAAGTTCACGTCGATCATGCGGGCGAGCAGGCGGCGATCGCCGGCTTCGAAGAAAAGCTGGTTGTCGGAGACGCCGAAACGGACGGTGCCCTCTTCGCCGGATTCGAGACGCAGAATCTCGTCGAGGGCTTTGCGCGGAATCAGGATCGTGAGATCCGTGCCTTTTTTGCCCTTGCCCGTAATCGCGGACGGAAAGTTGATGAGGGCCATGCGATGGCCATCCGTCGCGACCATCTCGAGTTTGTTCGGCTGCACTTTGAGTAGCGCGCCGTTGAGCTGGAAGCGCGTTTCCTCGTGGGTGATCGCGAATTTCACTTTGCCGACCATGGTCTTCAGCTCATCGAGGGGGATGCTGTACGCCTCGGTGGAGTTGACCGTCGGGAGGGTGGGGTAATCCTCGGCCGGCAGGCCGAGGAGACGAAATTTTGCGGTACCGGACTCGATGAGGACCGAGTTGTTTTCCTGCAGCGTGATGTGCACGTCTTCATCCGGCATCGACCGGACGACGTCGAAGAGTCGCTTCGCTTCGATGGTCACGCCGCCGGCGGTGGTGACGCGGGCCGCACAGGAGCTGAGAATCGTGACGTCGAGATCCGTGGCTGCAATCTGGAGACGTCCGTCGGCCGCCCGAAGCAGGACGTTCGACAGAATCGGAATCGTCGAGCGCTTTTCGACGACCCCCTGGCAAAGCTGGAGTTCCTTCTGCAGATCCGCTTTTCCGACGGTCAGCTCCATGTGGTCTCTTCCTTCAAAGCAATTCTTATTCTCTTGTAGTGATAGTAGTAGTAGGTGTGGATAACGTCGGGACTCGACGCAAAGTGTTCGAAAGTATAGCAGTCTTCGGCTTTTGACCCTGTGAGTTGCCAGACGGAAAACAGGGGGAGAATCGGGCCGTTTTCCGCAGGTCCGGACGGGTTCCGCAGAAAGGCAAAATCGCTCCACACGATTTCAATGGAGCTTTCCGCAGGGTCTGTGGAAGCGTCATCACCGTCACCGGAACTGCTTCGCCAGACCTTCGACGGTCCGCGCGAACTGCGCATCGGCGTCGATCATCTTCTTGATCTGCTGGACGGAGTACATGACGGTGGAGTGATGCTTGTCGTTGAAGAGCTTTCCGATCTCGGGATACGAGAGGTCCGTCAGCTCTTTGCAGAGGTACATCGCGACCTGCCGCGGAAACGCGATCGTCTTGGCGTTGCTCTTGGCTTTCAGGTCCGTGACCTTCATTCCGTAATGCGCGGCGACGACGCGCAGGATCTCGGCCGGCGTGATCGGCTTGTCTTCTTTCGAGAGGACGTCTTTCAACGCTTCCTTCGCCAGCTCGATGTTCACGTGTTTGCCGGCGAGTGATGCGAAGACCGCAATCTTGTTGAGGTGTCCTTCGAGCTCGCGCACGTTGGACCGCACACGTTCGGCGATGAACAGCGCGACTTCCTCCGGGATGTTCAGTCCTTTGTCTTCGGCCTTCTTGCGAATGATCGCGACTTTGGTCTCGAGATCGGGCGGCTGGATGTCGGCCGTCAGTCCCCACTCGAATCGCGAACGAAGCCGCTCTTCGAGGGTCGGGATTTCTTTCGGCGGACGATCGGACGTGAAGACGATCTGCTTCTGCGCTTCGTAGAGCGCATTGAATGTATGGAAGAACTCTTCCTGCGTGCGCTCCTTGCCGGCGATGAACTGAATGTCATCGAGGAGGAGCGCATCGACGGAGCGATAGCGCTCGCGAAAGATCTGCATCCGGTCGTAGCGGATCGAGGTGATCAGCTCGGTGACGAACGTGTCGGCCGACATGTAGGCGACTTTCAGCCGCGGGCGCATTTCGCGCACCTGCTGGCCGATCGCCTGAATGAGATGGGTCTTGCCGAGTCCTGCGCCTCCATAGATGAAGAGAGGATTGAAGGAGCCCGAGGGATTTTCGGCAATCGACTTGGACGCCGCATGGGCGAGCTGATTCGAATTACCGACGACGAACGTGTCGAAGCGGTAGCGCGGGTTGAAGACTGCGCTCGGCAGTTCTTCACGCGGCGGGGCGATTTGCGGCCCGAGGTCGTCGGGGCGCGCGTTCGAGTCGACGACGAAGTGAACCTGGACGTGTTCGGGCGTGATCTCGTTCAGCACACCACGGATCTGCGCGCCGAAGCGTTCGCGGATCTCGTCGACATACCGCTGCGACGGCACGGAGACATCGAGCGTGTCCCCCTTCTGGCCGATGAATCGGGTGGGAGCGAGCCACGTGTCATACTCCGTCCGGTCAACGACTTGCTCGATGCGTGTGAGGACTTGGTTCCAGGTGCTCATTTTGGGGGCGGGAGCCGCGCTATCTTATTGAGAATCCACAGTTTTTCCACAGTTGTGGAAAATCTGGATCTGGATAGGGGGACGGAGTCTAGCACAGGGGTATGGGGTGGGGAAGACCGAAAAAATGGGCAATTCAGGCACCTCACCGGTACTGGAATAACGCCGTCTGACAGGCACGTTTGCCCGCTCGGCCTGCGGACTGCCGTCAACGCTCGTTGACCGTCCTTTCCTCGGCGCCTATACTCACCGCTTTCATTTCAGAGGGTTACGAATGGCATCGAAGCGTACTTTTCAGCCGAACAACCGTCGCCGCAAGCGCACGCACGGTTTCCTCGTCCGGATGCGGACGAAAGATGGGCAGGCGGTTCTTTCCCGCCGCCGTCGGAAGGGCCGCAAGCGCCTCGCTGTCTAAGCGGGCGCCTGCGGTATCCCGGTGGAACGCCTAAGGCTCGAGGCGCTTCCGAAAGAAAAGAGACTGGCGAAACGTCGCGAGTTTCTTTTGATTTATGAAACGGGCCGCAAGCTTTTCTCCAAATACGCCGTGATTTTCTTCGCCGCGAACGGACTCCCCCATTCGCGCATCGGCATCACCGCGACGAAGAAGGCAGGAAAAGCAAACGTTCGCAATCGCCTCAAGCGCTGGACGCGCGAGACCTACCGGCGGCGACGCGAACCGCTCGGTCTCGACGCCCGGTCGCTCGACATCGTCATCAACGTGAAGCCGAACGCCGCCGATACGACGTTCCAGGACTACAGCCGCGACCTGGCCAGAGTCCTCGAACGCGTTGCCAGTGAAACGCGGCAGTCTTCCTCATGATCATCCGAGGCGCTGCGCTGTTCCTGCTCCGCTCGTATAAGCGGTTCATTTCGCCTCTGCTCCCCCCTATGTGCCGTTTCGAGCCGACCTGCTCTGTGTATACGATGCAGGCCGTCGAAAAATACGGCGTCATCCGTGGCGTGTGGCTGGGCGGTCGCCGCCTGCTTCGCTGCCATCCGTTCAATCCTGGAGGTTGGGACCCCGTCCCTTAAGATGGAAAAGCGCATTTTTCTTGCGGTTGTGATCTCGATCGCGCTCCTCGTCGGCTGGAGCGTGCTCATTCCGAAGTTCTTCCCGGAGCTCGTGCGCAAACCCGCACCGGCGAAATCGGCGACGACTTCGACGACCACCCCGTCAAGCACGACCAGCACGACTGCTTCTGCAACCACCACGGCAGCGACGACGTCCGCCGCTCCGAGCTCGCCCGCATCGATCAGCGCTGCAACGGCCGCCGACGCGACTCCGGTCGTCGCGGCTCGCCGCCAGAACGTCGTCGTCGACACCGCGGAGTTCCGCGCCGTCTTCAGCAATCACGGCGCACAACTCGTCTCGTTCCAGCTCAAGAACTACAACCGGAAGCAGAGCAAGCTGCCGGTCGATCTCGTGAAGGCGCGCCCGAACGGCCGGACGGAGTATCCGTTCACGATCGTTCCGAGCAAAGAGCGAGCGGATCTGCTTCGTCTGAACAGCGCCCTTTACGCGGTGAACGATCGCCAGGAGAAGGGCCAGCGCGTCATCGAGTTCGTGTACGCCGATGGCCGCGTGAAAGCGACGAAGACGTTCCGCTTCACGCCGAGCGAGCCGTACCTCTTCGACTTCTCGACGAGCATCCAGCCGCCGGTTCCGTATCGAGTCGCGATCGGCCCCGGCATCAGCACGCTCAGCCCGGCCGAAGCCGACTCGCGCGTCCACATCACGGGCAACGCGGTCTATCAGGCGGACGGCAAGTTCAAGATCATTCCGCGTGAGAAGTCGGCGACGGTGAAGAGCGTCGGCGGTGTCGAATTCATCGGCATCGAAGACAACTACTTCATGACCGCGCTGCGACCCGATCACGCCGGCGACGGCGTGTTTCAGAAAGTGTCGTTCATCAGCGACAAGAAGGCTCACCGCGAAGATCTCTACGCGGGCCTGAACTCCGCGACCGATGGCGTCGTCTCCGGCGAGGCATTCTTCGGTCCGAAAGAAACGAAGGTGCTCGACCGCTACAACATGGCGGCAGCGCTGCAGTTCGGCTGGTTCGGTCTGATCGCGCGCTTCTTCCTCGAGGCGCTCGTCTGGCTCAACCAGTTCACCCACAACTACGGCTTCGCGATCATCGTCCTCACGATCCTCATCAAGATCGTGCTCTACCCGCTGCAGCACAAGAGCATCGTCTCGATGAAGAAGATGCAGCGCGTGCAGCCGAAGGTCGAGGCGATCCGCGCGCGCTACAAGAAGGCGAAGACGGACGCCGAGCAGCGGCAGAAGATGAACGTCGAGATGATGCAGCTCTATCAGAAAGAGGGCATCAATCCGATGGCGGGCTGTCTGCCGCTCGTGCTGCAGCTCCCGATTCTCTGGGGCTTCTACAACCTGCTCTCCCGCGCGATCGAATTGCGCGGCGCGCCGTTCATGCTGTGGATCCACGATCTGTCGGAGAAGGATCCGACGTACGTGCTTCCGATCCTGATGACGGCGACGATGTTCATCCAGACGTACATCACCCCGTCGACCGGCGACCCGATGCAGCGCCGCATGTTCCTGTTCATGCCGCTGATCTTCGGATTCCTCTTCAAGGACTTCCCGAGCGGCCTCGTGTTGTACTGGCTCGTGCAGAACATCTTGACGATCGTTCAGCAATTGATCATGAATAAGTGGTGGAAAGACCACCCCACTGAACTGCAGCAGTCCTAGCGGCGGAGAACGATGAGCCAGCGTTTCGAAGGTCGGAATGTCGAAGAGGCGCTTCACAGCGCGGCAGAGGGACTCGGTGTCGAGCGATGGCAGTTGACGTATCACGTCCTGCTCGAAAAGCGCGGCTTCCTCGGCGGTGTGAAACGAGTCGTCATCGAAGCAGACGTCAATCACGAGGCCCCGCCGCCCGCCGGACAACCGGCGGCAGCGGCGCCGCCGGTCGCTCCCGCGGTTTCCGAATCGCGCATGCCTCCGCGTGAGTCGCGCGGCGCACGAGGTGGGGGCGGAGGCCGGAGTGGCGGCGGTGGTGCGCGCGGCGGCGGACGCGGTGGAGATCGCGGAGGTCGCGGCGGTGGCAATCGCTCCGACTCGCGCGGTGGCGGCGGAGGTCGCGGTCGCGGACGTGGTCGCGAACGGAGTGGCGGCGACGATCTGCGCGTCGGCGACTTCGAGACGTTCATCGTCGACGTGCCGGAGCAGGGTCCGGAGTCGGATCAGGCGAAGCTCGTGCGCGAGTGGTGCGAAGACGTGATCGTGTTGTCGCGTCTCGACCTCGTCGTGCGCACGACGGAGAACGAC
>DASVNL010000646.1:0-3132 GCA_036383875.1 Thermoanaerobaculia bacterium | reverse complement strand
ATCGGACGCAGGCCGCGTCGCGATGATGTGCCGCGCGAGCAGCGCGGCCGTTTCGTCATCCACGTGATCGCGCATGATCGCCGGATCGGAAAGCACTGAGAGCAGCCGCTTGTCATGCACGAGGATCAGCGTGCGCACGTCATTGCGCGATCCCTGCCGGATGATCCGCTCGAGCATCTCCGGCGCGAGTTGCAGCAGCTCCAGTCGATCGAGCTCGAGGACGTAGTGCGCGTGGCCCGACAACTGCGCAGGCGTCGTGCGAATCACATCGAGATCGCGCAGCAGCAGGAAGATCTCACTCCCGCTCTCACTGCTTAGGACGACCGCGACCGGACGGCCATCGCGAAACTGCGCGGTCATGACTTCGCGAATCGACGACATCCCGGCGATGCGGCGCACGTCGCGCGGCAGATACGTCACGTCGCGCAACGCGCCGTCGACGATGTCGTTGATCGCGTAGCCGTTCGCGGAGAAGCGCGCGTTGATTTCGCACACGCGAAAGTCGCCGCTCTCATCGATCACGAAGTCGGGACGAAACATGCCGATCGTGTACGGCTCATCCTTCGCGCGACGCACGATGTCGACGAGCCGCGGATCGAGCGCGTAGCGCGCCTGAATGCGTTCGTCGTCGAGGAAACTGCGCACGACGGCGTGAATCCCGGCGTGGACCGCGCGGCCCAACGCCATCAGTCGCGCGACGTAGTCCGATGACAACGCGATCGGATACGGATTGAACACGTCTTCCGGCCACGGCACGACGCGTCCCGCCGCGCGGAACATCCCCTGCAGAAACTCCGCGCGATGCGCGCGAAACGCGTCCGCCGTCGTCGCAAGCTCGCGCAGTTGCCCAAGCATGCTCAGTGAACGGTGGTCATCATCCGCGAGAGGTCGCGCATCACCGCGGCCTTGTGCTCGATGTAGTCGCCGAAGAGTTTCTCGAGGTCGTACGCGAGCGGATCGATGTTGAGCGCCGCGCAGTAATGCTCGATCGCTTCGACGGCGTGGCGGAAATGCTCGCGCTCCGTCGGTCCGCAGTGAATGCTGATCCACGCGAGACGGCGGCGCTGTTGCTTCTCATCGATCGCGTAGTGCTTCACGCAGTCTTTGAAGAGCGGCAGGATGAACTCGACTTCGCCGTGCGTGTAGACCTCGTGCGCGACCGTCGAGAGCAACCCGAACATGAGATCCGGCGTGCGCAGTCCCGCGCGATTCTTGTACTCGCGAAACGCACGCGCACTGTCGACCGCGAAGCTGCGACTCATCCACGCATCGCCGCCGCAGAAAAGCTCGGCCATTTCGTAGAAGAGATCAGCGTGGAGTGTGCCGCCGAGGGCGCCGAGGTCTTCGTCGCTGATGCGGTGGAGGGCGAGGAGTGCGGAGGTGAGACGGGTTTTGTCGATGCCGTTGCGATCGTCTTTCAATCGCAGCGTGATGCGATTGCCGATGCCCGACACGCAAAGCGCGCTGTGATTGGTCAGACTCCAACTGTGAAAGAAGTACCGTGCGCGCTCAGGCGTCGGCGCGACGGCAGTGAAGTCGCGGAAGGCCTGCTCGATGTCGCGCAACGCGTCGTCGTGCGTTTCGAACGCGCGACGCAACGGCGCGATCACAGGGGACTGCGGAACGGCATCGAGAGCAGAGCGAACGTGAACAGCGATACGCGTTTCGGCAGTCGTCATGACGATCTCCACATGCCGGCGCGGAACACTGCACGCACGGAAGCGAAGTGCTCCCGCCGGCGGTTGCTTTTAAGAATAAGAATGATTGATGGACTGAAGGCAGTGTAGCACGCCATCGACACGCATCGGAGTCACCTCTGGCGGTAATACGATGCGCGCATGAATGACGCTGCCGAACGCTACGTGAAGCTGGTCCTCGCTCTGGGCGAACACGACGCCGACTACGTCGACGCGTTTTACGGGCCGCCCGAGTGGCGCGATGCGGTGCGTGCGGCGAAGCCGTCGCTCGAAACCATCACGGAGGACGCGCGCACATTGCGCGCATCACTAGATGCCGTCGCGCGTCCGAGCGAAGAGATCGAGGCGTTGAGGCTCGACTATCTGCGGCGGCAGACGTCGGCGCTCATTTCGCGCGCGGAGATTCTCGCGGGACGGACGCTGAGCTTCGACGAGGAATCGGAGGCGTTGTACGACGCGGTCGCGCCGGCGCATCCGGAGTCGTACTTTCAATCATTGAATGCGTCGCTCGATGCGGAACTGCCGGGGGCGGGCGCGCTCACCGATCGCGTCGAGGCGTTTCGCATGCAGTTCGTGATTCCGCGCGACAAGCTCGACGCGGTGTTCAGCGCGGCCATCGACGTCTGTCGCGCGAAGACGATGGAGCACATGGAATTGCCGCGCGGCGAGTCGTTCCGCGTCGAGTACGTGAACGACAAAGCGTGGTCGGGCTACAACTGGTACCAGGGCGGCTTCGCGAGTCTGATTCAGGTCAATACCGACCTGCCGATCTTCATCGACCGCGCGATCGACCTCGCGTGTCACGAAGGCTATCCCGGACATCACGTCTACAACTCGCTGCTCGAGAAGAACCTCATGCGCGATCGCGGCTGGATGGAGTCGTCGGTGTACGCGCTCTTCTCGCCGCAGTCTTTGATCGCCGAAGGGAGCGCGAACTACGGGATCGACGTCGCCTTCCCTGCCGATGAACGCGTGGAGATGGAGCGCGAGACGCTGTTCCCGATCGCCGGTCTCGATGCGTCGCGCGCCGCGCAGTACTACCGCGTGCACGAGCTCGCGTCGCGCAGCGCATACGCCGGCAACGAGGCCGCGCGCCGTTATCTCGACGGTTCATTCACCGCCGACGAAGCGGCGGAGTGGCTGACGACTTACGCGTTGATGGCGCCCGCGCGCGCGCGGCAACGCCTCAAGTTCTTCGACCAATATCGCTCCTACGTCATCAACTACAACCTCGGCAAGGACTTGGTCCGCGACTACGTCGAACGTCGCGCGCAGGGCGACTCGAAGAAACGCTGGACGATCTTCGCGGAGTTGCTCGCGTCACCGCGATTGCCGTCCGGCTTGCGCTTGGTGGGGTGAGTCGGCGGTGAGTTGAATGCCTTTGCGGCGGCGACGCATCGCCTGCGGTGTTGGCGCTCCTCGTCGATGTCCCGCA
>DASVNL010000645.1:0-1899 GCA_036383875.1 Thermoanaerobaculia bacterium | reverse complement strand
GGCGAGAGTCGCACCGCGAGCGGGCTCGAGGAGCAGTCGATACGCGGGCTGATCATCGGGTCGAACTTGAACTCGACGCCGAGGTCGGCGGCGAAGCGCTTCATCGACGCGATCTCGTGCTTGTTGATCGTCAGCGCGACCGTTTTTAGTTTCAGAGGCAAACCGCGATCGCGAATCAGCTCGATGCCGCGCAGGCACTTCTCGAACGAGCCCGGGATGCCGGTGAGCGACTCGTACGTCGCCTTCGTGCGGCCGTACAGCGTCACTTCGATGTCGAACGGCGGGTTCTCGGCGAGGAAGTCTGCGATGCGCTCGGTGATGAGCGTCGCGTTGGTGAACAGCGTGATCAGGAAGCCTTTCGACTTCGCGTACGAGTAGATCTCGAGAAAGTCGGCGCGGGCGAAGATCTCGCCGCCGCTGTAGAGCAACCAGAGACAGCCGAGCTCGGACAGCTCATCGAGGAGCCGCTTGTGATCGGCGGTCGACAGCTCGCGGCGCCGCGCGCTCGCGTCGGCCATCGGCAGGTTGTTGTAGCAATGCGCGCACTCGAGCGGGCAGCGGTTGGTGATCTCGATCGTGCCGTTGACCGGGATGCGCATCGGGTTCACTTCCTCGTGAACCACGTAGCTGAAGTCTGCGTAGGAGCGGGTCTCGATCATGGCAATTGGGTGATGAGCGAGACTCCGGCCAAGTCCGACAGCAGCTCTTCTGCGTCGGCCTGAGCGGTCTCGCGGGTAACGTCGTACTCCGTGGAAATGGTTTCAATGACGGCCTCGACCGTTCGGGTTCCGTCGAGGAGCGCCCAGATCCGTGCCGCCACCGGGGAAAGCGTATAGACGAAGTCGAGGTTGCCGACGTTCTGCCGGATCGGCACGAGGATCGACTCCGAGCCGACAGTGCGGCATACGACGTCGCTGGAACGGCGGAACACGCTGTTCGCTGTAATCTCTGTCGTAGTTTCCATACGGACCCGAAGCATCATGCCACGCCGAGACAGCGCCAGCAATGAAACGGCGTGAGGACATCGTCAATTGCGACGCGGGACGAGACCGACGGCCGAGCATGGCAATTCCTTTGCTTCTCCCCGGCGCACGGAGGTCGTAGTTGGAACAGCCCCGAAAAAAGATTCTGGTCGTCGATGACGACGACGCGATTCGGATGATGGTCGAGCGCGTACTGCGTCGGGAAAAGTACGAAGTGGAAAGCGCTCGCGACGGATTTGAAGCAATCGAGAAGCTGGCGCATGGCGACTACGCCACCGTTTTGCTGGACCTGATGATGCCGCGCGTTGATGGACATGGCGTGCTCCGCTTCCTGGAGCAGGAGCCGACTGCGCCGAAAGCACGCGTAATCGTGATGACCGCGAACATGCAGAGCGCGGGAGAGACCGCAACGGCGCGTCCCGTGTTCCGCATCCTCTCGAAGCCGTTCGACATCCAGCAACTCGTCACCCACGTCCGCGACTGCCACAACGTCGAATCAGCCGCCGAGTAGTTACGCGCCGACGCGGCGAAAGAGTCGCAGCAAGCCGCGCAGGCCTCGCACGAGGTAAAGCCACGGCAGGACGATGCGACTTCGCGCGCCGAAGCTCTGGCGCATGAATGCGGGCGACGGAAACGCGACCTGCCAAATCCGCTCGATGCGCGCCCGCCACGGCAATGCCCGCAGGTTCGCCGCGAGCACTCCACCCTGCGTGATGTCGCGATCCAGAAACACCTGCGACGCTTCATCGCGTGTGAGCTCGTCCGCGGATAACCATTCGTCCGCGCGATTCACGCCCGGCCGCGACATCCAACCGTTCGCCAGCTCGACGGATCGCACGCACGCGCCGACGATGCGCGCGTCCGCTGCTGCACGCCAGAAACGCTCGTGCTCCGCGCGCGAGAGTCGATCGCGCAG
>DASVNL010000644.1:0-5295 GCA_036383875.1 Thermoanaerobaculia bacterium | reverse complement strand
GACCACGGTCACGGTCACGGCGACGAACGCGAACGGCTGCAGCAAGACCAGCGACGCGTTCACGACGACGGAGCGTCCGGCGATGACGAAGCCTGTGATCACCGGCGCGTCGTCGTACTGCCCGGGCGGCAGCGTGACGCTCACCGCGACTGCAGGCTTCACGTCGTACCTCTGGTCGAACGGCATGACCGGTTCTTCGATCACGGTCTCGTCGCCAGGCAACTACACGGTCACGGTGACGAACGCGAACGGCTGCTCGATCGCCAGCGACGCGAAGTCCGTCACGCCGTACGCCGCCACTGCGATCACCACGCAGCCCGCGAGTATCACCATCCGCAGGAACGTCGCCGCGTCGATCTCCGTCGTCGCGACCGCGGCAGGCTCGCCCACGTATCAGTGGTATCGCGGCTCCAGCGGCGACATCAGCAATCCGGTCACGTCCGGTGGCACGAGCGCGTCGCTGTCGGTCGGGACGTCGCAGAAGGGGACGTACCGCTACTGGGTCCGCGTCGGCAGCACGACCTGCCCGACGTCGACGGTGAACAGCATCACGGCGGTCGTCACGGTCACGAACTAAGTCTCATCGGAGCGCCGGTGCAAGCCGGCGCTCCGCTCGCGCGAGTATCATCGTTCCGGTGCAGAGAGGCGTGCAGAACCGCGGTGTGCTCACGGCGTTGCGCGCAGCGGCGATCGTCATCGTCGCCACCGGCCTCAATGACGTGATCGCCGGCGCAGCACCGCGCTACGAGCCGCTCTACGCGTATCTGGCCGCCATCGCCCTCGTCGTTCTCCTCGACGGTCTGATCCTCGGCATCCTCGCCGCCGCCCTCGCCATCGGCTTCTACGCCCTCCTCTTCCTCCCGCGCGCGACGCTTCTGCACGATCTGCGACTCCCCGCGATCGCCGCCGTCGCGACGATCGTCGTCGCGGCCGCAGTGCGCGCGCTTTTCCTGCGATCGCGCCGCCGCGCACAACCGGTCGAGATCTACGCGACCGCGCCGCCGCTGCTCGCCCCACCGCCGCCACCACTCGACAACACGGAAGTGCTGAACGCGATCGACGATCTGCGCGACGAGCTGCGCACCGCGCTGACGGAGATCTCGTCCGCGCGCGAACGCGAAGAGATGCTCGAGCGGACGTTCCTCGAAGCACGCGAGGCGCTGGTCACGCGTCTGCGCATAGCCGAAGAAGAAGCGAATGCGAAGGATGCGGAGCTGCGACGCCAGCTCGAAGCCGAGCGCGGCGCATTCGAAGTCGCGCGCACGGAGGCGCTGTCGCTCGCGGCCGAAGAGGTGACGCTGGCCGCGCGCATCCGCCTGCTCGAAGAAACGCTCGAAGAGGAAAAGCGACGCACGCAATCGCACGAACGCCGCATCGCCACGCTGAACGGCGACGCGGAACAGTTGAACATCGCGCTCGAAGCGGAACACTCGCGCGCGCTGCGACTCTCCGCAGAGATCGCGACGGAACGCGAACGCCTCGCCGAAGCGCAGAGCGAGCGAACGCGCGACCGCGCGAACGTCGAGACGGCGCGCTCGGAGATCGAGAAGCTGCAACGCATGCTCACCACCGAGCGCGCGTCCGCGTCGACGCGAAGCGGCGAGCTGGATGCCGAGAAGGCCGCGCGCGCAAAGTTCGAGCAGGAGCTCTACGCCGAGAAATCAGCGCACGCCGAAGCGGACCGCGAGCTCGCGTCGTTGCGCGAACAACTCGAAGCCGGCACGACCGCCATCGCGAAGACCCGCGACGAGTTCGAGCGCGAAGTCGCGACGCTGCGCAGCGCCCTCGAAGCCGAAGGCTCGGTCCGTGCCGACGCGGAACGCGAGTTGGCGTCGTTGCGCGAGCAGCTCGCCGAGGCAACGAAGGCGCGTGCCGGTACGGAACGCGAGGTGGCGACGCTCCGCGACCAACTTGACGAGGCAACGAAGACCATCGCCGCGACGAGTGATGAATCGAAACGCGAAGTCGCGACGTTGCGCGAACAATTTGACGCCGCGACGACCGCGCGCGCCGGCGCGGAGCGGGAGGTGGCGACACTCCGCGAACAACTCGACGAGGCGAAGCGCGAGCTCACGTCGCTTCGCGAGCAGCACGAACAAGAGACGAACCAGTTCCGCGCTGCGCTCGAAGAATCGGAGCGCGCGTTGAAGGTCGCGTCCGACGAGGTCGAGCACGAGCGCGGCGAAGCGATCGCGCGTGCGACCGATCTCGCCACGCTGCGACGCGATCTCGAGCTCGAGCGCGCGCATGCGGAAGGGGAGAAGACATTGCGCGAGCGCGCGGAGCAGGACGTCGCCGCGGCGCGCGCGGACGTCGCGCTGCTCGAATCGCGCCTCGCGGAGCTCGATGCGTTGCGCGCGTCGTCGGAAGTCGAACTGCGCGCGGAGTTCGACACCAAGATCAACACGATCGTCACGCATCTCGCCCAAGATCACGAAGCCGACCTCGGCAAGGCCGTGCTCGAACGCGAAGAAGCGCGCGCCGAAGCGCGCAGCGCGACGGCGAAGCTCGGCAAGGTCCAGGCGCGCATCGAAGAGGAACGCCAGGCCGTGCTCGCGAAACTGCGCGAGGCCGACGAACGCCACAAGCTCGCTCTCGGCGACTCCACGCAGCTCCTCGCCGAGACGCGTGCCGCGGCGCAGAAAGAAATCGAGCGGCTGCAACTGCGCATCGCGGAGTTGCAACACACGCAGCCACCGCCGCCGCCGGCGATTCCGTCGCGCGGACGCATCCTCATCGCGCATCCCGATCCCGAGATGCGCGCCACCGCGCGCGCGAGCCTCGAACGTGCGGGCTACGAGATCGTCAGCGCTGCCGACGGACTCGAAGCGTTACGCACGGCGATCGCGCAGAACCCGGACGTCGTCATCGCCGACGCGGTCATGCCGAAGATGAACGGCCGCGAGCTCTGCCAGTTGCTCAAGTCGCAGGAGAAAACTGCGCACATCCGCGTGATCCTCCTGACGCGCGCGAGCGACGACATGCCGAAGGGCGACATCCCGCCCGACATGCTGCTGCGCAAACCCGTGCCGCTCGAGACACTCAAGTCGACGCTGGCGCAGATGGTAACCAGGGCCTGAGCCGGTGCATGTGCCGCTCCGGCGCATCGAGCGGCGCGAATCCGAACTGTGCGTAGAGCCCTTGCGCATCGCGCGTGACGAGCAGCCAGCGACGCAGCCCCTGCAGCGGCGGATGGTCGATGATGGCCTGCATGATCTGCTTCGAGACGCCGCGACCGCGATGCGACTCGAGGACGAAGACGTCCGCGATGTACGCGAACGTCGCGTAGTCCGTGATCACGCGCGCGAAGCCGATCTGCACGCCGTCGTCGAAGGCGCCGAAGCAGAGTGAGTTTTCAATCGATCGCTCGACGCGCTCGCGCGGAATGCCGCGCGACCAGTACGACTCGTTGCTGAGATAGTCATAGATGCGCGCGACGTCCATCCGTGCGCGATCGGTCGTAATTTCGATCATCTACACCACCGGTTCATCAAAACGTTCTTCGCCGATTCCCGCGAGCACGTGCAACGCACTCTCGAGCTCCGCGACACTTGCGGGACTGCCAATGCAGACACGTACCGCGCGCGGCGTCTCGCCGGTCGCGAACGCCGTCGCACTCGCCACGCGGACGCGACGACGCCGCGCCTCATCCGCGAACGCGTCGGGCGTCCAGCGTTTCGGCAACTCCATCCAGAGATGTCCGGAGCGGACATCGCCCGTTGCCTTCGGCAGGATCCGTCGCGCGACGCGATTGCGCAGCGCGACTTCCGCGCGCTTCAGCTCGACGATCTTCGTCGCCGTGCCGTCTTCGATCCACGACGCCGCGAGCTCCGCGGTCACAGGCGATGCGAAGAGCACACTCGCCGCGAGCGCCGAGTGCAGCCGCGGAAGAAACGCGTCCGGCGCGACGAGATAGCCGACGCGCAATGACGGCGCGAGCGCCTTGCCGAGTCCCGTGAGGAAGATCGTGCGCTCCGGCGCGAACGCGGCGATCGGCGGCGGTGTTGGTTCGAGAAGAAACCCGCAGACGTCGTCCTCGATGATCGTCACGCCGTGCTTCGCGGCGACGGCAGCGAGCTCGCGACGTCGTTTCTCCGGGAAGACGATGCCGGTGGGATTGTGCAGCGACGGAATGGTGTAGAGGACTTTCGGCCCGCGGCCGCGCGCGGCGCGTTCGAACGCGTCGGGCACGATGCCGTAGCGGTCGAGCTCGAGCGGCGCGAGCTTGATGCCGAGCATCGCCGCAACGGCTTTCGCGCCGTGATACGTGACTTCTTCGGTGAGGATCGTTTCGCCCGCGCGCGCAGTCGCCGCGAACGCGAGGAGGATCGCGTGCTGTGTGCCCGCCGTCACGACGATGCGCGACGGATCGGTGCCGCGGCCGATGCTGCGCTCGAGCCACGCGACGCCCGCCGCGCGATGACGCTCGCTGCCTGCACCCGCCGCGTACGTCGCACTGGCGAGCGTCTTCGCCGCGCGATCGAGCATCGCCGGCGAGGGGAGCGGCAGCGGAATGTTGACGACGTTGGTCGCGAGATCGATCTCGTTGTTCTGCGCGATCGCCGCAGCACCGGCACGCGCGGAACGCACGAAGGTTCCGCGCCCCGTCGCCGATTGCACGAGCCCTCTTCGCGCCGCTTCGGCGTACGCTCGCGTTACAGTCACGGCGGTGATGCCGAGGGAACGGGCGAGGTCGCGATGGGTGGGAAGCTGGCTGCCGGAGATCAGGACGCCGGCGCGCACGTCGCGCTCGAGCGCGTTCGCGATGCGCGAGTAGATCGGTTCGGCGGAGTCGGGGAGGCGGGGTGACCAAATTGTCATATTGCGACCGTCATACTTGACCGTGATGGAGTGTAACACTATGGTTCGGACGATGACAAAGCACGAAATCCTCAACGAAGCCCTGCTCGATCGCGCGCATGCGCATGCCGCCGAGTTTCTGCGCTCGGTCGTCGACCGTCACGTCGGCGCGCGGGCTTCGCGCGACGAACTGATGGCCGCTCTGCGCGTCCCGCTTTCCGATCGCGGCGAATCCGCCGACGTCGTCGTCGACGCGCTCGCATCGCAAGCAGAGCGCGGCGCGTTAGCCAGCGCCGGACCGCGCTACTTCGGATTCGTCATCGGCGGGACGTTGCCCGTCGCACTCGCGACGGACTGGCTGATCAGCACGTGGGATCAGAACCCCGGCATCTACGCGACCTCGCCGCTCAGCTCCGTGCTCGAAGACATCGCACGCGAGTGGCTGCTCGACGTGCTCGATCTGCCGCGCGAGTCGGGCGTCGGTTTCGTCACCGG
>DASVNL010000643.1:0-2070 GCA_036383875.1 Thermoanaerobaculia bacterium | reverse complement strand
CCGCGACATCAAAGCGAACCCGAAGAAATTCAAGCAGACGCTCGAAGGCCAGACCCTGGCGATGATTTTCGAGAAGTCGTCGACGCGCACGCGCGTGTCGTTCGAAGTCGGCATGTTCCAGCTCGGCGGCCACGCGCTGTTCCTCTCCTCGCGCGACATTCAGCTCGGCCGCGGCGAGCCGATCACGGACACGGCGCAGGTGCTCTCGCGTTACGTCGACGGGATCATGGCGCGCACGTTCGCGCACTCCACCGTCACCGACCTCGCGAAGTACGGCAGCGTCCCGGTGATCAACGGCCTCACCGATCTCTCGCATCCGTGTCAGTCGATGACCGACTACTTCACCGCGTGGGAGAAGTTCGGCGGTGAATTGAAGGGCCGCAAGATGGCGTACGTCGGCGACGGCAACAACATGGCCCACTCGCTGATGTTCGGCGCGCCGAAAGTGGGCATGGACATCGCGATTGCGTGCCCCGAGGGGTATATGCCGGATCCGACGGTCGTGGCGCAGGCGACGGAAGATGCGAACGCCGCAGGCACGAAGATGATCATCACCACGTCGATCGATGAAGCAGTCAGAGACGCGGACATCGTCGAGACCGACGTATGGGCATCCATGGGTCAGGAAGCCGAAGCGGAGAAACGACAGAAAGACTTCGCCGGCTGGATCGTCGACAAGCGTCTGATGTCCAACGCGAAGAAGGACGCGATCTTCATGCACTGCCTCCCCGCGCATCGCGGCGAGGAAGTCTCCGCGGAAGTGATCGACGGACCGCAGTCCGTGATCTTCGACGAAGCCGAGAATCGCCTGCACATCCAGAAGGCGATCATGGTCACGCTGATGCAGAAGTAACGAGCGCATGCCGGACAACGTCACTCGTCACAAGCGCGGTCTGATCGTCGTCGTTTTTCTGGCGTTGATCTTTTTCGCGCTGCTCGCCGCGATCGTTCTGAAGAGCGGCGGCAACGGCACGCCCGACGTCACGGCGAAGTCGGAAGAGCTGACGGTGTTGCCGGTGCGCATTCGTATTCGCACGGAACCACAGGCGCGCGCCCCCGTCGTCGCGACGGCCACGAGCGGCGAGCACGTGACGATGCTCGAAGATCGCGGCGCGTGGGTGCGCGTGCAGACCGCCGATGGCCTGTCCGGCTGGGCGGAGCGCGCGAATCTCGAGCGCACGATCGAAGGCGAGCGTCGCAAGAAGCGCTACGAAACGATCCGGCGTCTGCCGCCGCTCGAGGGCGAAGCCAGCGAGCGCGCGCCGCTGTACGCGGGTCCGGGGATTTTCTATCCGCTCGTCGGCGAGCTGGCCGAGGGCAGTGAAGTGACGGTGTACACGCGCGATCACGAGTTCTACGCGATCGAGCACGGCAAGCAGATCGCGTATGCGAGCGTCGACGCCATCGACGTCAGCGCGTCGGGCACGCAGCTCGACGTCCGCACGTCCGCCGCGGAACCGCCACCGACTGCAACGGACACGACCGGCTCCGTCGCGCAGACGGACACCGCGCCGCCCGAGCCGCTCCCCGTCGAGCCGGCGCCGGTTCCGACGCCCGAGCCCGAACCGGTGGAACGCACGACTGGCGTCTATACGTCCGTCCCTCCGGGTGGAACGCAGCCGCGCGAGCTCGATCGCGCCGTGCCGCGCTATCCGGGCTCCGCGCGTCGCGCGGGGATTCAGGGTCCCGTCGTCGTGCGCGGCATCGTGCGTCGCGACGGGACGATCGACAACGTCGAGATCATCAAAGACCTCCCCTACGGCCTCGGCGAAGAAGCACGTCGCGCCGTCAGCCGCTGGCGTTTCCGCCCCGCGACCGTGCGCGGCGAGCCGATCGATGTGTATTACACGGTGACGGTGAATTTCAGATTGCAGTAGCTGTGTGTCATCCCGCGCCTGCAATCGGGAGTCGTGCTCACGCACGGGATGACACGGTCGCCATGAGGCGTTCTCCTCATTCCATGTCCCGCTTCTCGTTCCCCGACGCACCCGGCGATCTCATCGGCGCACACATCTCCACCAAAGGCGGACTGCACACCGTCTTCGAACGCGCGTCGGCAATCGACGCGTC
>DASVNL010000642.1:0-4091 GCA_036383875.1 Thermoanaerobaculia bacterium | reverse complement strand
CTCAGCGTCGCGATCGCGTTTCGCGCGGGGGTGTGGAACATCGGCGCGGAAGGTCAGTTCATCGTCGGCGCGATTGCCGCGTTGCTCGCATCCCGATTCGGCGTCGTCGCGTCGTTGCTCGCCGCGATGCTCGCGGGCGCGGCGTGGTCGTCGATCGCGACGGCGATGCGCTTGTGGCGCAACGCACCCGAGGTGTTGACCACGATCCTCCTCAACTTCATCGCCATTCATCTTCTCGGCTGGTGCGTGAACGGTCCGCTGCGCGAAGCGGCGGCGATGTACCCGCAGACCGACGCCGCATCGGTCGAGCTGCCGAAGTTCGGCGGATTCGCGATCGCGATCGTCGCGGCAATCGTCGCGTGGTGGTTGCTGTATCGCACGACGGAAGGATTGCGATTACGCGCGACGGGCTTCAATCCGTTCGCGTCGCAGTGGGCCGGCATCAACGTGCGCGCGCAACTCGCACGCGCGATGGCGTTCTCCGGCGCCGCCGCGGGACTCGCCGGCGGCATCGAGCTCCTCGGCGTCACGCATCGGTTGTTCGAGCGCTTCGCGTCCGGCTACGGCTACTCAGGCATCGCCGTCGCGCTGCTCGCGCAATTGCATCCGCTCGCAACGATTCTCTCCGCGCTGTTCTTCGGCGCGCTCGTCACGGGCGCGGGCGAACTGCAACGCTCCGCGAACATCTCCGCCGCCGTCGCGACCTTCGGCCAGGCCGTGGTCATTCTCGTGTTGATTGGATTCGAACATGTTCGAGCTCGGCGTTGACTCGATTCTGAACGCGCTGCCGTTGGCCTTGCTCGCGGCAACACCGCTGCTCCTCGCGGTGCAGGGCGAGCTCGTCGTCCAGCGCAGCGGAGTGATCAACCTCGGCATCGAAGGAATGATGCTCGTCGCCGCGATGACCGCGGTGCTCGCCGCGCAAGCTGCACACAGCGCGGTGATCGGATTCATCGGCGGCATCGCCGGCGCGCTGCTCGTCGCGTTGCTGTTCGGCGTCTTCGCGATCGCGCTCAAGGCCGATCAGATCGTCACCGGCACCGCGATCAATCTGCTCGCCGTCGGCGTGACGAGCTTCGTCTACCAGGAACTGCGCGACGGCGACACGTTCGTTCAGTCGATTCCAAAGCTCTCGTTCGACTTCATCGCGCCGCTCGCGTGGATCGTCTTCCCTATTCTCCTCGCGCTGCTCCTCTGGAACACGACGCTCGGCTTGCGACTGCGCGCATGCGGCGAAAATCCCGAAGCCGTCGCCGCAACCGGATCGTCCGTCGCGATGCATCGCGCGCTCGCGTTGACGATCGAAGCGATCACCGCGGGACTCGGCGGCGCGTATCTCTCGCTCGGATTGTCGAGCGGATTCGCGGAGAACATGACCGCGGGCCGCGGCTTCATCGCGCTGTCGATCGTCATCTTCGGACGCTGGAAACTCAAAGGCGTTCTCGTCGGCACTGCGATCTTCGGACTTGCCGCCGCGCTGCAGTACGCATTGCAGGCATCGAACAGCGGCGTTCCATATCACCTGCTGCTTGCGGTGCCGTATGCCGTAACCTTGCTCATACTCTGCGGAATCGCCGGACGGGTCCGGGCGCCACAATCGTTGGGGAGGTCTTCATGATCGACGCGGTCATCGATATCAGTCACTTTCAGGGCACACCCGATTTCGCGAAGGTGAAAGCGGCGGGCATCGCCGGCGTGATTCACAAGGCGACGCAGGGATTGACCGGCACGGACTCGACGTACGCATCCGCGAAAATCGCGGCCGTCAACGCGGGCCTGTTGTTCGGCGCGTATCACTTCGCGACCGGCGACGGCACCGGCGCGGAGCAAGCGGAGTGGTTTCTCGAAACCGCGCAGCCTGGCGCGACGACGCTGTGCGCCATCGACTTCGAGCCGAATCCTTCAGGCACTTCGATGAATCTCACGCAGCTCATCGATTGGATCGACACCGTCGAAGCGAAGACGGGACGCGTGCCGGTCGTCTACGGCGGCAAGTCGCTGCTCTTCTCCGCGATCGGCTCGCAGACGAATGCGACGCTCGCGAAATGTCCGCTGTGGATCGCCGAGTACACGTCGCTCGCGCAGCCGACGGGCATCCCCACGCAGGTCTGGCCGCAGTGGACGATGTGGCAGTACACGGAGAACGGCAAAGTCGACGGCATCACGACCGCCGTCGATCGCGATCGCTTCAACGGCACGCTCGCGCAACTCAGCGCGTGGTGGAGTGGAGCGGCGAGCTCTTAGCTCGCCGGCTCATTCGGCGGGCTGAGAGCCCGCCGCTCCACACTTTAACGGCCCCAGGGGCCTAGCGCGTCCCACACGGACGTCACACGCGATGCGGCCGCTGCAGTCGCGGCCTTTCTGCGCGGAGCCGCGCTGATCGCAGCGGCGATGAGCGGCACGACGTCGGGCGTCGTCGCGAGCAGATCGTCCGCGTGATCCTGCAGGAATCGCGTGCTCACGAGACCGTCGCGAAACGCCTCGTGCGTGATGACGCGGCGCAACCACGAAACGTTCGTCTTCGTGCCGAGAATCACGTAGTCGCGCAGCGCGCGTGAGAGCCGATCGATGCACTGCTCGCGCGACTCCGCGTAGCAGATCAGCTTCGCGAGCATCGGATCGAACTTCAGTCCGATCTCCGTACCGCGCGTGACGCCCGCGTCGACGCGCACGCCCGGTCCGGACGGCTCGCGATACTGCGCGATCGTCCCGCTCTGCGGCAGGAAGCGATCGTCCGGATCTTCGGCGTAGATGCGCACCTGCATCGCGTGACCGCGCTGCTGCAACTCGTCCTGCGTCCACGGCATCGGCAATCCCGACGCGACCTGAATCTGCGCGTGCACGAGATCCACGCCGGTCACGAGCTCCGTCACCGGATGCTCGACCTGCAGGCGCGTGTTCATCTCGAGAAAGAAGAACTCGCCGTCCGGCGTGACGATGAACTCGACGGTGCCCGCGTTGACGTAGTCGACGCCGCGCGCCGCCGCGATCGCGGCCTTCGCCATGCGCTGTCGCAGCTCGTCGGAGTATCGCGGCGCCGGTGTTTCCTCGACGACTTTCTGATGCCGGCGCTGGATCGAGCAGTCGCGCTCGAACAGATGAATGATGTTGCCATGCGTGTCGCCGAAGATCTGAAACTCGACGTGACGCGGTTCTTCGATGTAGCGCTCGAGCAGGAGTCGATCGTTGCCGAACGCCTTCATCGCCTCGCGTTGCGCGGACTCGATCGCGGGCTGCAGTTCTTCCTGCGCGCGCACGATCTTCATCCCCTTGCCGCCGCCGCCCGCCGACGCTTTGACGAGCAGCGGAAAGCCGATCTTCGACGCGGCGTGCGTCAGCGTTTCGAGATCCTGCGCCTCGCCGTCGTATCCGGGAACGACGGGGACGCCGAGGGATTGCATGAGGTGTCGCGATTCGGCTTTGGAGCCCATCGCGGAAATCGACGACGCTTTCGGTCCGACGAAGATGATCCCCGCGGCGTCGCACGCGCTCGACAGCTCCGCGCGCTCGGAGAGAAATCCGTAGCCGGGATGCAGCGCCTGCGCGCCAGTCGCGCGTGCGGCGTCGATGACTTTGCCGATGTTGAGATACGTCGCGCGCGCGTCGCCGTTACCGAGGGAGACGGTCTCGTCGAAGAAGCGGCGGACGTACGAGACGTCATCATCGGCCGCATACGCGAGCACCGAGACGATGCCCATCTCGCGACACGCACGGGCAATGCGAACCGCGATCTCGCCGCGATTCGGACCGAGCAGTTTTTCGGGACGTCGATCCACGGTGCGAGCTCCTTGTTCAGAAACGCCTGCATGCCCGCCTGCCCCTCGGCCGAAACGCGCCGCGTGGCGATCGCATCGATGGTGTATGGGATCGCATCTGCTGGCTCGTGCGCGACGACATGCGCGATGAGCTTCTTGCATTCGCGCACGGCTTCGGGCCCCGAGGTCTTGAGTTGCGTGACGGTTTCGTAGACGGCGGCGTCGAGTTGCTCGAGCGTCTCGACGGTGCGATGCACGAGCCCGATACGCCACGCGCGCTCTGCGTTGAAGCGTTCGCCCGTGAGGAACAGTGCGCGCGCATGCGTCTCGCCGATC
>DASVNL010000641.1:0-1580 GCA_036383875.1 Thermoanaerobaculia bacterium | reverse complement strand
ATCAGAACGTCTACTTCCTGCGCGGCGGCATCGGCGAGTGGCTCGACGACGTGATGCATCCCGCGAAGCCGACCGAGCTCACACGCTACTTCGGTAGCACGCCGCGCATCGAAGGTTTCGACGACGGCGGCGACACGACAGCGGCGGTGCAGGCAATGAGGAGGCGCGGATGTTGAGCGCAGTCGCAGTCCTCGACGACGCGACGTATTTCGCGCAGTTGCGCGCCACCGAGTTCGCACGACTCGATGCGCAACAGCACGCGTATCTCGACTACACAGGCAGCGCGTTGTACGGCGAATCGCAACTCGACGCGCATCGCGAGTTGTTGCGCGCCAACCTCTTCGGCAATCCGCACTCCGACTCTGCACCGTCGCGCGCGAGCACGGACGCGATCGACGCAATGCGCAATCGCGTGCTGCGACACTTTGACGTCGACGCATCGACGCACGCGGTGATCTTCACGGCGAACACGAGTGCGGCGATCAAGCTCGTCGCGGAGAGTTACCCGTTCTCGCCGCGCACAGCGTGCGTGCTCGCGGCCGACAATCACAACTCGGTCAACGGCATCCGCGAATACGCGACGCGCGCGCACTCGCACGTCTGCCACATCGCGCTCGACGACGAGCTGCGTCTGCGCGATCCACTCGCGACGCTCGACCGTGAGCGCGGCGGACTGTTCGCGTTCCCCGCGCAGTCGAACTTCTCGGGTGTGCAGCATCCGCTGTCGCTCGTGCGCGATGCGCAACTGCGCGGCTTCGATGTGCTCCTCGACGCCGCGGCGTTCGCGCCGTCGAACTTGCTCAGTCTGCGCGAGTGTCCCGCCGATTTCGCTGCGTTCTCGTTTTACAAACTCTTCGGCTATCCGACCGGCATCGGCGCGCTGATCGCGCGTCGCGACGCGCTCGCGAAATTGCGACGTCCGTGGTTCGCCGGCGGCACGGTGTTGTACGCATCGGTGGCGGCGCGCACGCATCGGCTGCGCGCGTCGCACGAGGGATTCGAAGACGGCACGTCCGACTTCCTCGGCATCGCCGCCCTCGGCGCCGGACTCGATCTGCTCGAAGCCGCGCAGCTTCGCAATCTCACCGCGCACGTGAAGCAGTTGACGCACGTCCTGCTCGACGGATTGCGTGTGATGCCGCACGTGCGCATCTACGGTCCTGTGGACCTGCAGCAACGCGGCGGGACGGTCGCGTTCAACGTGACGGGCGTGCCGTTCGGCGACGTGGAATCGCGTGCGCGGGAGCATGGCGTGTCCGTGCGCGGCGGCTGTTTCTGCAATCCGGGAGCATCGGAAGCGGCGTTCGGTCTGAGAGACGTCGCGTTCTGCCTCGACAAGCTCGGAGCCGGCTTCACTCCCGAGGGATTTGCGAAATGCGCGAACACCGCGGTCGGTGCGGTGCGTGCGTCGATCGGACTCGCGAACAACGAAGACGACATCCAGCGTCTGCTCGATGTTGTCGCATCGTTCCACTCCTAGCGAAACTGCGGGAGGGCGCGCCCGTATGATGCGTGCGCACCCATGCACAGCCGCCGTGCCATCGCCGCTACCGGTCTCGCCATCACCATCGCGTTTCTTG
>DASVNL010000640.1:0-1817 GCA_036383875.1 Thermoanaerobaculia bacterium | reverse complement strand
GTTCCCCGGACCGGTCTACGGCGTCGCGAAGAACGAGCTGCTCGCACGCGCGACGCTGTTCGTGCTCATGTCGACGTCGGAGAACTTCGGCAACGCCGTGCTCGAGGCGCTGGCGATGGAGACACCGGCCGTGCTTTCATCGGGCGTGGGTTTGGCCGAAGAGGTTCAGCGCGCCAATGCCGGCGCGATCGGAATCGAAGCAATCGCAGCGCTGCTCGATGATCCGGAACGTCGCGCGCGCATGGGTCGCAACGGCCGCGCACTCGTCGAGTCGCGCTTCGCGTGGCCGCACGTCGCGGAGGAGATGGAGCGCGCGTATCGCGCCCTGATCCGATGAACCTCGCCGACGTCACGCCGCTGATCCTCACGCGCGACGAGGAAGCGAACCTCGAGCGCACGCTGCGCCAGCTCACGTGGGCGAACGAAGTGCTGATCGTCGACAGTTTCTCGACCGACGCGACGGTCGCGATCGCGAACACGTTCCCCAACGTGCGCGTGCTGCAACGCACGTTCGACTCACTCGCGGGACAGAGCAACTACGGGATCGCCGAAGCGCGGACGCCGTGGGTCATGCTCCTCGATGCCGACTACTTCGTGCCCGACGCATTCGCCGATGAACTGCGCGCGCTCGAGCCGACGTCGGAGATCCGCGCGTATCGCGGCGCATTCACGTACGCGGTGAACGGCAAGCCGCTGCGCGCGTCGCTGTATCCGCCGCGCGTCGTGCTGCTGCATCGCGAGCACGCACAAGTCTGGCAGGACGGCCACGCGCATCGCGTGCTCGTCGACGGCGGCACCGCGGAGCTGCAGACGAAGATCGTCCACGACGATCGCAAATCGTTCGCGCGATTCGTCGATCGTCAGCGCAAGTACATGCACGAGGAAGCGGAGAAACTGCGCAGCGCCGATCCGCGCGCGCTGTCGCTGCCGCACCGGCTGCGCAAGCTGATCGTGATCGCGCCGTTCGCGGTGATCGTGCACTCACTCTTCGTGAAAGGCCTGATCCTCGACGGCCTAGCGGGCCTCCGCTACACGTGGGAACGTTTCGTCGCGGAGCTGATCCTGTCGAGAGAGTTGCTGCGACGTTCTACCAAAGCATGAGGGACCCTTACGTCCGTTGCACCATCAAGTCGCCCATCACGAGCAGGTCCATCTTCGTTCGTAGAAAACAATCCAGCGCCTCGGCCGGCGTGTTCACCACCGGCTCGTTCTCGTTGAACGACGTGTTCAGCACCATCGGCACACCCGTGATGTCGCGGAACGCCTCGATGAGGTGGTAGTAGCGCGCGTTCTGCGACTCCGTCACGGACTGCAAGCGCCCGCTGCCGTTTACGTGCGTCACCGCCGGAACCTGCGGGCGTTTCTCTTCGCGAATCTGGTAGACCTGCAGCATGAACGGCACGTCATAGTCCGTTTCGAACCATTCGCCGACGGCCTCGCGAATCACCGACGGTGCGAACGGGCGGAACGACTCGCGGCGCTTGATCTTGTGATTGAGGATGTCTTTCATGTCGGCGCGTCGCGGATCGCAGACGATCGAGCGATTGCCGAGTGCGCGCGGGCCCCACTCCATCCGTCCCTGAAACCACCCGACGACATTTCCCGCCGCGACCTGTTCCGCCGTCCGGCGGCACAACTCGCGTTCGTCGGTCACACGTTGCAGCACGCAGCCCGCATCCGCGAGATCCTGCTTGCGCGCGTCGATCGCACGATCCACCGCGGCGTCGTCGTACTCCGGACCCCAGTACGCGTGATCCATCACGAACGAGCGCGGCTGATGCAGCTCTTCGTTCCAGACCCAGTACGCCGCGCCGATC
>DASVNL010000639.1:0-6310 GCA_036383875.1 Thermoanaerobaculia bacterium | reverse complement strand
CCGACAGCAGGAGAAAGAGCGGAATCAGTTTCTTCATGCGAACGAAAAATCGGCGTAGCTCTCGCCGTGCGCGAGATTGTGATGCACCGCGGCCAGAAGTCGAGCCGCTTCTTCATCGGGCAGGCGCCGCGCGTAGAAATGAGCGAGGAGAGTCTGCGCGTAATCGCGCGCGAGCCGATACGGTTCGATCGCGCAATCGGTGAACCCGCGCAACTCCGGCGACGCCGCGACCCGCCAGAACACGAGCTGCACAGAATCGGGTGCACCGTCCGGATCGAGCGCGCCGTCACTCGCCTCTTCTCCCGGCAGCTCCAGCGCGACCATGCGCTGCAACGCGGGCAATCCTTTCTCGCCAAGCAGCGGAACGAGTGCGCGAACGGCGTCGAGCATCAGCAGCGCGTCGCCCTTCGCGTCGACATCGGCGAGCGGCATCGGCGCGATGGCGTCGAGGATCGGCGGCTCGCTCCACGGCGGACGGCTCTCCGACGAGTACCGCGCGCATTCGACGATCGCGTCGAGCCAGCGATCGCCGAGCTCCGCGCGCAACGCATGCGTCGCCCGACACGCGAGCACGGCGCGCTTCGCGTGCTGCGACGGCGCGTACGCGAGCACGGCGAAGCGCGTCACCGCGATCCACAGGTCATCCACCGAGTGCGCATCCACGAACGCGCGCGCGGCGTCCGGAATGGCCTCGAGGTCGCGCTCGATCAGCGGCCCGTAAAGCTGTTCGTTCACCGCGTCGTCGTCGTTGGTGGCGGCGCGGACGTCGTCGTGGTGGTCGTCGCCGACGCGGTCGTGGTGGCCGGCGGAACGCTGCTCGTCGCCGTGAGGGTCGCACCTTCCGCTTCGGTGCGGCTGTCCTCGATGTCGACGGTCTGGGTCATGGCATCGGTGCCGGTGGGTTGCGGCTGCGGTTCGGCGGGAGCAATGGTCTGCGTCGCCTCCGAGCTCGCCGTCTCACGGCCTTTGCAACCGGAAAAAACGAGCGCAACAGCAACGACGAGAATCATGAACCGCATGCTGGTTGTCTTCACGAAAACCTCTCCTGGACAAGTGTTTGCGAGTGCGGAAGGTCGCAAATGCAATTTCGGTACAATGCGGCGCCTATGTCGGAACGCAGGAAGGTCGGCATATTCGGCTGGGGCGTCGTCGCCCCGAAATCGCCGAATGTCGATGCCTTTGAACAGAACCTCGAGCACGCGGACACGTGGCTCACTCCCTACGAAGGTTACGGCCAATCGAACTTCCTGGTCGGACAGCCCGAGTTCGACTTTGAAACATACCACGCGTGGTTCGACGAGCGGTTTCCGCCCGCGAAGTTCGCGCAACTGAAGGACAAGATGGGGCCAATGGTGCAGTTCGCCATGGGCGCCTTCATCCAGTCCCTCGGCCAGAATCCCGGCATCGAGCAACACCTCCAGGACCTCGGCACGCGCTGCCACATCTACGTCGGCACCGGACTCGGCGACATCACCGTGACGTCGGAAGAGTCGGTCCGATACGAGCGCGCGCTGCGACGCTGGAACGAGTTCTGGGCCGCACCCGAGCGCTGCAAGCCGCTGCAAGATCATCTCGACGGATCGGCAATTGATGCCGATGCGCCCCGCAATCCTGCCGAGCTCACGCTGGGATCCGAAGCCTGGATCGAAGCGAAGTACGACTGGGAAGAGTTCTGGACGAAGAAGAGCGACGGCTTGGCGCAGTACCTCATCGAAGCGCGTGAGGTGCATTCGGAGCCGGTGCCGCCGTCGTCGGGATCGGCGAAGTTGTCGATCATCCGGCAGAAACTGAATCGCATCCGCCAGCTCAATCGGAAGTGGGGCTGCCCCGAGGAGCCTTGGGCGGCGGTGTCGCCAAACTTGTTGTGGAACATTGCGAATGCGCCCGCGGCGCAAATCTCGATGATCGGCAAGATCGTCGGGCCGGCGTTCGCGCCGGTGGCCGCGTGCGCGTCGTTCGGCGTCGCGATGAAGATGGCCATGGACGCGATCCAGAGCGATCACGCCGACGTCGTCGTCATCGGCATGACCGATCCCCCGCCGCACGCGATGGTCATCTCCGCGTTCTACAACGCGAACGTGCTCTCCGCGGATGCGGACGTCTCGCGACCGCTCACTGGTCTCAAAGGCACGCACGTCGCCGGTGGCGCGTGTGTGTGGATCGTCGGCGATGCGGACAAGCTGCGTGCGAAGGGATTCAAGCCGATCGGCATGGAGATTGTCGGCGTCGGCACGTCGTCGGACGCGCATCACATCATCACGCCGTCGAAGGGCGGACCGCAGCTCGCGATGAAGGCGGCGCTCGAAGAGATCGAGGCGAGCGACATCACGACGTGGGACATGCACGCGACCGCGACTCCCGGCGACGCGACGGAGATCGAGAACTCGCTGGAGATGCTGCATCCCGACGTGATCTTCACCGCGCGCAAGGGAACGTTCGGACATGGGATGTCCGTCGGCGGCGGCTGGGAGCTCACCGCGCAGCACATGGGGATGGCGAAGGGAAAGCTGTTCCCGATGCCGCTCACGGAAGGCGAGCTGCACGCGGACGTGAAAGTGCACACGGCGAAGTTCGTGGATCGCAACGGATTCGAGATCGCGCATGGCTACAGCGGCAAGCTGAGCATGGGCGTCGGCGGCATCAACTCGTGCGTAATCTCCAAGCCGTGGACCTCGTAGCGCCGGCTTCCAGCCGGCCGCAACGCCGGCATCTTGCCGGCTCATCATGAGCGGGCTGGAAGCCCGCGACACGGCCGGCTTGAAGCCGGCGCTACGGCTTGCCTCACGACTCCACGTCACGGAGAGTTTTCGCCGGAATCGCCCACTCGCGCTAGCATCTCCACCCATCAGGAGGAAAAGACGATGAAGCTCAAGGTCTTTCTTGCGGGAGCTCTGCTTGTGGCGTACTCCACGGTGGCCGTTGCGCAGCACGATCATGGTGCGCCGGCGAAGGGCAACACGCCGCCGCCGATGGATCCGGCCATGATGGAAGCGATGATGAAGGCCGGGATGCCGGGCGATGCGCAGAAGAAACTGGAAGCGTTCGCCGGGACCTGGACCACCGAGATCAAGATGTGGATGGCTCCGGGAACGGATCCGATGGCCAGCACCGGCGTGTCCGAGAACAAGATGACGATGGGCGGCCGCTATCTCGAGCAGCGCTTCAAAGGCGAGTTCTTCGGCGCGCCGTTCGAAGGCATCGGCTACACCGGCTACGACAACGTCAAGAAGCAGTACTGGGGCACGTGGATGGACAGCATGTCCACGGCTTCGATGAACTCGACCGGCTCGCTCTCCGCGGACGGGAAGACGTACACGTTCAAGGCGACGATGGCCGATCCGATGACGGGCAAGGATGCGACGTCGGACGAGAAGATCACGATCGTCGACGCGGATCACCACACGATGGAGATGTGGGGTCCGGGAATGGACGGGAAGGTCTACAAGATGATGGAGATCTCGTACACGCGAAAGAAGTAGGTCGCGGCGTCCTCTCCCTCGAGTCAACGAGGGAGAGGGCGCGTCCTGTGTGGCTTACACGATGTTGACGTTCTGAGCCTGAAGGCCTTTCGGCCCCTGGGCCACGTCGAACTCGACCTGCGCACCTTCCTGCAGGGAGCGGAAGCCACGGCTCTGAATGGCGCTGAAGTGGACGAACACGTCCTCACCGCCCTCGGTCGTGATGAAACCGAAGCCCTTGGCATCATTGAACCACTTGACGGTTCCGGTCTGACGCATGAGAGGGATCTCCTTTCCTCGAACTCTGCTGCCTTGACGGAGATCCACACTGCGGCAAATCCCATCCAGAAGCGTGAAGCCCAACAATCGAGCTTCACGCTGCATTCCGTTGTCCTCGGGGCCGTGCCGAAATCACATCAGCAAACGAATGACCGCGAACGGCGCACCCTGCGGGTCGCTGACGACGGCGAAGCGTCCGACTTTCTCGATGTCCATTGAAGGGACGAAGACGCGTCCGCCGAGCGACTGCACCTGCGCGACGGTGGCGTCGCAGTCCTCGACTGCAAAATACGGTAGCCAATGCGGCGGCACATGCTCCGGCGCCTGCGACGGCAGCATCCCGCCGACTGCGTGTTCGCCGACATGCCACTCGGTGTACTCAGCGCTCTCTTTCATCCGCCACCCAAAGAGCGCCGGATAGAATTTCTTCGACGATTCGACGTCGCGCGCGGAGAGCTCGTTCCAACAGAGCGTGTTCACTTCGTCGCGCACGCGCACGCCGGTATTCGATTTCGGTTCCCAGATCGAGAACATCGCGCCCTGCGGATCGGCAATTACAGCCATCCGCCCTTTATCCATGACGTCGAACGGTGCCATCACGACGGAGCCGCCAAGGGATTTGGCTTTTTCGGCGGAAGCATCGGCGCTTGCGACGGCGATGTACGAGCCCCAGTTCGGCGGCATGGGACCCTGCTGCGGTCCGAGCTGATACATGGCCGCGGCATCGCGTCCATCCTTCTGGAAGATGTAATACGAGCCCATCTCCCCCATCGGATGCTCGACGACGCTCCAGTGAAAGAGATTCGTATAGAAGTCGCGCGGCGCGCTCGCGTCGGTCGTAGCCAATTCGATCCAGCAGAACGAACCAGGGGCGTGAGTCTCGACGGTGGGCATGAGTCTCCTCCTGTAATTGAGGTCCCGGATTGTACGCCCGCGAAACCCGCACGGACTGTGCGCCGTAACACACAGTGTGAACAAGGAAGTCGTCGTTCTGCTGCACGGTCTGACGCGCACGCCGCTGTCGCTGCTCGCACTATCCGTTTCCGCACGTTCGCGCGGATATCACGTCATCAATTGGCACTATCGCTCGACGCGCATGACCATCGCGGACGCCGCCGACTCGTTCGCGCGCGAAGTCGCCCCGAAACTCACTACCGCCCCGCGCGTTCACTTCCTCACCCACTCCCTCGGCGGCATCATCGTCCGACGCTTCCTCGCGACGCATGGGCTCCCAAATGTCGGCCGCGTGGTCATGCTCGCCCCACCCAACGGCGGCAGCGAAGTCGCCGACGTTCTCGGACAATCGTGCGCTCTCAAGAAGATCGTCGCGCCGCTGCGTGAGCTCGGCACGGGCGACGCCAGTGTGCCCCGTGCCCTGCCCGCCGCCGATTTCGAGCTCGGCGTCATCGCCGGTTCGCGCAGTCACATCAAGCTGTTCGACCGCTGGATGCAACACGTTCCCAATGACGGCGTCGTCGCCGTCGATCGCACGCGCGTCGACGGGATGCGTGACTTCCTCGTCCTGCATCGCACGCACACGACTCTGCCGTGGTCGCCCGATGCGATCCGCGCCGCGCTCACATTTCTGGAACGCGGCCGCTTCGCCGCCTGATCACTTGAAGTAGCCGTAGACGTCGATCAGCAGGTCCAGGTTGGACTCGGAGTTGCGCACGGTGACTTCGCCGTTCGTGCCGAGTCGCAGGATCGCGTTGTTCGCGCGCACCACGAACGAATCGTAGTTGAGCGTGCTGTTTCCGCCCCACACCGACCCACGCGGATAGATCGCAATCCATCCCGGGATGTCCGGCTGCACGACAGTGATGTTCGCCGCGACGCTCTGCGCATCCGCGGGGATGCCGCAACGTCCGGCAAGCGCGAAATCCTTTGTCGAGTTTTTCACCACGATCGTGGACTCGCGGGTGTCGACGGCGCGGCACGGCGTCACGAGGTACAGCATCGACGCACCCACGGCGCGCGCGTGAATCGGAATCATGACCTCGGTCGAGCTCGTGCACGCGTCGCGTGACACGACCACGGAGAGCGTGACCGATCCGCTCGCACCCGCGCTGTAGCGAATGATCGGCGTGCCCTGACCGGAGACGATCGCGCCGTTCGTGACGCTCCACACGCAAGTGAACTCCGGTCCGGCCGGCGCGACGGACGCATAGTTTTCGTCGGAGTTTGCGAACGCGCCGCTCCCCGCGCTGATCTGCGGCGTAATCGGCGCATCGACCACAAACGAGACGTACGACGTCGCGGCTTCGTAATTTTCGTCACCCGGAAATTCGACAACGAGCGCGTATAAACCGGGCGCAAGGCCAGTCAGGTGATACCGATACCCATCCTCCGGATGGCGCACGGCATTGAGCACGACGTTGCCATTGCGAAAAATGAGCGTATCCGACGGCGGCTCGACTTCGCCCTGGCCATGGGGGAACACGTCGGCATTGAGGCGCACCGGAGAACCGACACAGTAATGCGCGGCAGTGTTGGTCACGATGAGCGTCGTTGGCACGCGCCCCACCGTGACCTGCACACTGGCGGTCGAACTTGCGTGATATCCATCGCCCGAA
>DASVNL010000638.1:0-9347 GCA_036383875.1 Thermoanaerobaculia bacterium | reverse complement strand
CACCGCGATCATCGGACCGCCCGCGTGCGGCGTGTCGACGCTCCTGCGACTCATCGCCGGCACGCTCAAGCCCACCGCCGGCGACGTGATCCTCGGCCAGCGCCGCATCAACGACATCAAGCCCGCGAATCGTCCGCTGCTTTTCCTCACCTCGCAGCTCGACATCCCACAACGCTGGAGCGTGCAACACGCGCTCGTCGCCGCGGTGCGTTCACGATCGCTCGACCGCGAAGACCGGCATCGCGAGTACGCGCTCGCCGCCGAAAAGTGGGACTTGGTCCCGATCCTCGAACGCCGCCTCTCGACACTTTCGTCGACCGAACAAACGCGCGTGCAACTCGCCCGCGTCGAGTTGCTCCGTCCCGCGGTACTCCTCGCCGATCGTCTCCTCGAACGCGCAAACGCCTCGGCCCGCGCGACGCTCGCCGACGCGTTCTTCCGCATGATGCGCGTGCACGGCACGACGGTCATCACCGCGCCGTCGTCGCGCGACGAGCTCGCAGTCGCGGACGCCGTGATCGTGCTCGAGAACGGACGTGTCGCGCAGAGCGGAAACCCCGCGGAAGTTTTTGCACGGCCGGTCAGCGATGCGGCCGCGCTCGCCACGGGCGAAGCCGATCTCGTCCCGATCACGATCCGCGGCAACGACGTCGAGTCCGCGATCGGTTCGTGGCGCGTCGAGGAGCCGCCGTTCCAGGGCACCGGCGTCGCACTCGTGCGTCCATCGGATTTTTCGCCCGCCAAGAGCGGCGAGGACTCGGATCTGATCTTCGGCGTTGAGGAAGCGGGCTTCACCGACGGCCGCTGGATTGCGACCGGGTTCGTGACCGGCGGTGTTTCGCTTCGCGTCGAGCTTCCGCGTGAAACCGTCGTCCACAAAGGACGCCTTCTGGCGTTACGCTATGACCCGACGCGGTTTCGTCTTCTCGCCAGAGAAGGGTTGCCGCTGCAGACTCGCGTGCCGACGGATGTCGTGCCGCCGATGCGCGAAACGCGATGATGCGCGAGCCGGGATGACGGCCCGAGCTTTGCAGTGTTGGCCTCGCATTTCGTAAGACTGGAGTGGATCATTGATACGAGCCCGCCGAGCCCCGCTGAAGTTGCGCAAACTGCTCGTCATCGACGACGACCAGATCATCGTCGGCTGGTACCGCGACCTTCTCACGCCCTACGGCTTCGAGATCCTCGTCGCGCATGACGGACAGGACGCCATTCCGCTGGTCGAGAGCAATCCCGACATCCAGTTGGTGATCCTCGATCTGTCGATGCCGAGGATGGATGGGAGACAGTGGCTGCGCTGGTTTCGGACCAAGCGCGAGTCGCCGGTCATCGTCATCACCGGCTACAAACTCGAGCCGTCGGATGAGGATCTCAATCCTTCGGTCGTGCTGGAAAAACCGATCGACGTCGCCGAGCTCCTCGACATGGTCGGCCTCTTCTGCGGCCTCGGCACTCCGGTCGATACCTCGTCGGACGCGCGCGTCTAACTAGCCGGCGCCGGCGACCAGAAACGCACACGCCTCGACGCTCTGCAGGTCGAGTTGCAGCGACGCGACGCTCTGCTGAATCTCGATGCGGAACGGAATGCGGCGCTCGTCATCGGACAGCCACACCTTCACGCCACCCGGCCACTTCTTCCCGCCCGGCGCGTCGACGATTTCGAATCCGCGCGCGGCCGTCGTCTGTCCGGAGATCACGAACGTGCGGCGCTCGCCCGGACGGAAGATCACCGGATACTCCTTGCCGTCCGAGTAGATCGTCGTCTGCATCGGCTTGGTGATCGTCGTGGCGTTCTGACGCAGGTAGTGAATCGCGGTCAGGATGTCGCGAAACTCTTCGTCGCTCTCGGGCAGCTTCTTGACGCGATTCTCGACTTCTTCCGGCGTCTGCTTGCGGATTCGCGCGAGACCTTTCACGTAGTCGAAGATCGTCCGCTCGGTGCGCGACTTCTTCCCCCACGCGTAGCCGTGATACGTCATCAGCGTCTTCGCGCCGCTCTCGTCCATCTGCGACTCGTAGGCGTAGTAGCCGCCCTTCTTGCCGTTCGGCGCGGTGATGAGCAGCTCGCTGTGAATCGAGCGGTCCGTGCTGGTCGGATAGACCGTGCGCAGATTGCCGACGCCCGTCGTCGGGAACATCAGGCCGGCGATGAATCGGACGCCGCCGCGCAGCCGCCAGGAGTAACGAAACTCCTCGACGTTCATGGAGCCTTTGCAATTCAAATCGGACGCGGAGGCCGAGACGGACACGGCCGCAATCGCGAGGACGAGAATTGCTTTCCGAATAACTTTCATCGCTCAGTCTTCAACAGACGTTTCACCGGGCGTATTCGTTTCGCGAAGCCCTGTGAACTTCTGCCGGACGGCGGAATCATCGCACGGTTGGGGCCGGCACCCTAACGCACTTCGTACCCCGGCGTCGCCTGCACGGTCGCGTTCGGCGTCTTCACTTTCACGTCGACCGTTCGCACTTCGCCGGCCTTCGCGTCCGCGCGCGGCGCGAGCGTGAGCTGGTACTGCCCGCCCATCGCCTCGTCGATCTCGCGATAGATCGCGTCGAGGTTCTTCGTGTTGCGAATCGAGAATGCCTTCCCGCCGCTGCGCGTCGCCATCGACGCGACAGGGCGCAGATTCGACATGTGCGGCTTGAAGAGAATCGGATAGATCGCGACGCCGGCGCGCCTCGCGAAGTCGCCGACTTCGCGCGCCGTGTAGCGGCTCGAACGATCATCCGCATCGGACACGACGACCA
Source organism: Thermoanaerobaculia bacterium (assembly GCA_036383875.1). Taxonomy (GTDB): domain Bacteria; phylum Acidobacteriota; class Thermoanaerobaculia; order Gp7-AA8; family Gp7-AA8; genus QHVT01. Next base: position 6,596 of record DASVNL010000638.1, on the reverse strand, counting down.
GCACCTTCTTCCCTTCCGTTCCTTCGAACTGCAAGAGCGCGAACATGATCGCGTCGTACAAAACCGTCGTCGAGCCCTGCACGCGCATCTCTTCGATCTGCGACGTCAGCGCGGTGAGGTCGTTCGTCGTTTCGTGCACGAGTCGCGGCGCCTGATCGAATCCGATGAGGAACGCGCGCGCGTCGGACTCGAACGCGTTGCGCAGGAATGACTGCGCGGCCGTCTGCATGTCGAAGATCACGTTGGCCATGCTGCCCGACGTGTCGACGGCGAGGCCGATGAGCAACGGCGGACGATCGAGGTACTGCGCGCGCGTGACTTCGCGGCGCTCGCCCTGATCCATCACCGTGAAGTCGTTCTTCGTCAGGTTCGTGATCGGCTGGCCCTTTGCGTCGGTGACGCGCGCATAGATCTCCGTCAGCGCGACGTCGATCTCGACCGCATACCCGCCAACGTTGAGCGAAACCGCATCTTCGGCGCTGCGACCATCCGCGAGCACCGCGACCGCGCGAACGTAGCCGGACTCCTTCGGCAGCGTGACGTCCGCGACGAACGGCGCCTGTCGCAGCGTCGCGAGTCGCGCCTCGTTCCAATACAGCTCGACGCGCGCGAGTCGCGCCTGCGCCGGACGCTTCACGTCGAGCTCGACGCGCGTCTTCCCGTCGACGTTCCCCTCGCGCGGCGAAACGATGCGAATCGCGAGCTCGTCGTGCCGCTCGTTGACGCGCAGCGTGTCGTCACCAAGCAATCGGCCGTCGCTCGCATACGCCTCGATGCGGAACACGTGCGGACGCGGTGCGGCATCGAGCGCGGCGCGTGCGGTGAACGGCGGCGTCTGATCGGTCGTGAGCGCTTTGCCGTCGACGAAGAACCGCACTTCGTTGACGCGTGCATCGCGGATGAGCGTCTGCAGTTCGACGCGACCCGCGACGATCGTGCCGCGCGGACGAATGAGCTGGGCCGGTTTCAAGATCGTCGTCGTTCCGTCCGCGCCTGCGACGACGGGTGCGAGGTCGGCGCCGGTCAACGCGAGCGCAGTCGATTCGAGATCGGAGCCTTTCGGTGCGCGCGCCGCTGCGCGACTGAACGCATCCGCGGACTTCACCGCGTCGCCGTCGGCGCGATAGACATGCCCGAGGACGAGCAACGCTTCGGTCGCGTTCAGATCGTTCTTCGCGTTCGCGACGATCGACTCCAGCGCGGGCCGCGCCTTGTCGCGATGACCGGTGCGCGCGTCGATGACCGCGAGATGCGTGTCGATGCGTTCCAGCAGCGGTCCATTCGACTGCTTCTGCGCGAGCAAGCGCGCCTTTGTGTACGCGGCGCGCGCGGGAATGAGATCGGCGATCTGCAGGTACGACCAGCCGACGAGAAAGTTCGCGTCGGCGGAGTCCGGATTAGCCTGCATCAGGTCGCCCGCCGCGATGAGCGGCGCGATGAACGGCTTCACGATCGACAATCGCGACGCGAGATCGATCGCGGTCTTCGGCTCCCACGAGAACCGCACGCGACCCCACGAGTCGGCGACCGACACGTACTCCTTCGCGCCGATCGTCTTCGCGAGATCGCGATCGATGCGCACCGGCACGTACGTCGTCTCCATCATTCGGCGAAACGCGTCGTGTCGATAGATGCGCGGATTCGGCGACTCGCAGTTGAAACAGACCAGCGGCGAGTCGATGCGCACGAAGACGAGCTTCTTCTCGGCGCGCGCACGCGCGAGTCCTTCCTGCCACGTCATCCACGTCAGTCCGTCCGACTCCGGCGGCGCGTCCTCCGCGATGATCAGCGCTTTCTCCGCGTCGTAGCCGGCCGAGGCGAAGAGACGTTCGCCGGGCCACGGCGGGATTTCGATCGAGGCTGTGCCCCACTTTCGCGTCGACAGCTCCTCGATCACGATCGTCATGCGCCGCACGACCGGATCGATCTGCAACTGCGACGTGAACAGCACGCGCTGCAGGTTCGTGAGGTCGTAGTTGTCGATGAGGTGATGAATGACGTTCTCGGGCGTCTTCTCGCTCGCGACCGCGATGCTCACGCGAAGCTTCGTGCGATCGAGTTGTGCGCGCTGCGCGCCGAGCGCGTCGATCCCGAGACGGACTTCGAGGCCGCCGGTGGCGCGGCGGCTGCGATCTTCGCCTTCGCCGAGCTGCACGCGCGCGACCATCGGGAGCTCGCCCTTGCCGCCACTCTTCAGCAATTCGAGCGCGCGCGTCGCGGCTTCATCTTCCGTCGTGTACGCCGACGCCCAGCGCGACGCGTGCACGGTCAAACCAGCGCGTCGCGGCGAGAGCTTGATCGGACGGACGACTGCGTCGAGCGCGCGCGGGACCTTCACCGTGAGTCGCACGCGATCGTTCAGCGATGCGAGTGCGGCCGGCAACTCCGAAACGTGTCCGGCGCGACCGCCGGTGTCGTCGGCGAGCGCGACGATCGAGCCGTGCGGATGCTCACTCAGCGCGATGACGGTCCAGCCGCCCGCGGCGACTTTGCTCGCGAACTCCTCGTGCGCGCGCTGCTCTTTCGGCATGACGACGTCGCGCAACTCCTTCGCCTCGTCGAGGTGCCGCATGATCGGCGCGTAGTACATCAGCCCGTCGAGATCGGAGCCGTCGGAGACGAGGATGACCGCGCTCACCTCGCGACGCGGCGCGCCTGCGAGAAATCGCGTGAAGCGTTGACGAAATGCCGCGGCCATGTCCGCCTCGACCGCGATCGCCTGCGCGGCCTTCTCGCGAACCAGACCCCACGGCACTTCCTTGCGCCACGCGGTGATGCTGTCCTTCGCGTCGAGCGTTTCGAGCGTCGTCAGTGCTTTCGCGAGCGCCTGCGGATCGGTGATGCCGCGCGCGACCCACTCGCCCTCCGGCTTCGCCACCGCAACGTCGACAGGGCCGATCGCGGTGAGACGCGCGGCGTCCGCGGCAAGCGCGCGCGTCGCAGCGACAAGCGTGTCTTTGCTGGACAGATCGAGATCGACGTAGATCAGGATCGAGCGATCGGTCGCGGGCTTCACCGCGACGACCGGAAGCTCGACGCCGCCTTCGACGACCTGCAGATCCGACGGTTTCAGATCGCGCGGCGCGTTGCCATCGCCATCGCGAACACTGGCCGTGACGTTGAACGTCGATTCCTGGGCGAAGAGGCCCAGCGAGAGGAAGGAGAGGAGTACTGCCGCTGCTTGCGGCGCGCGCATGATGCGATTCTAGGGCCTAACGCACTTCGTAGCCCGGCGTTGCCTGGACCGTCGCGTTCGGCGTCGCGACTCTCACGTCGACGTTGCGCACGTCGCCGGCTTTCTGCTCGCCCTTCGGCGCGATGGTGATGACGTACTGTCCGCCGAGTTGCGCGTCGATCTCGCGATAGATCACGTCGAGGTTGCGCGTGTTGTTGATCGCGAACGCCTTCCCGCCCGTGCGCGCCGCCATCGCCGCGACCCGGCGCAAGTTCTCGAGTCGCGAGTTGAGGATGATCGGATAGATCGCGACGCCCGAGCGGCGCGCAAACTCCGCGACTTCGCGCGGCGTGTAGCGGCTCGAACGATCGTCGCCGTCGGACACGACGACCAGCGCCTTCTTCCCCGATGTTCCCTCGAACTGCAGCAGCGCGAACATGATCGCGTCGTACAGCACGGTCGTTCCGCCCTGCACGCGCATCTCTTCGATGCGCGACATGAGCATCGGCAGATCGTTCGTCGTTTCATTGACGAGCCGCGGCGATTCGTCGAACGCGATCAGGAACGAGCGCGCATCGGACGCGAACGCGTTCCGCAGGAACTCCTGCGCCGCTCCCTGCAACTCGAAGATGACCTCGGACATGCTGCCCGACGTGTCGAGCGCGAGTCCGATCAGCAGCGGCGGCCGGTCGACGTACTCGACGCGCACGATCTCCTGCGCGACGCCGTCGTCGAGCACCGTGAAGTCGCGCTTCGTGAGCGTCGTGACCGGCTTGCCCTTCGCGTCGACGACGCGCGCGTACAACTCCGCGACCGACACGTCGATCGACTGCGTGTACCCGCCCGTGTTCAGCGTCACCGCATCTTCGGCCGTGCGACCGTCCGCGAGCACCGCGACCGCGCGCACGTAGCCCGGCGACTTCGGCAGCGCGACGTCCGTGGTGTACGGCGGCTGTCGCAACGTCGCGACGCGCGACTCATTCCAGTACAACTCCACGCGCGCGAGCCTGGCCTGCTCCGGACGCTGCACGTCGAGCTCGACGCGCGTCATGCCGGAGACGTCGCCTCCGCGCGGCGAGACGATACGCACGCCGAGTTGATCGTGACGCTCGTTGACGTGCAGCGTGTCGCCGCCGACGACTTTGCCGTCGCGCGTGAAGGCCTGGATGCGAAACGTGTGCGGTCGCGGCGACGCTTCGAGTTGCACGCGCGCGGTGAACGGCGGCGTGCGATCGGTTTCGAGTGGTTTGTCGTCGAAGAAGAATCGGACTTCGTCGACACGTGCGTCGCGCACGAGGGTCTGCAGTTGCACGCGACCCGTGATCACCGCACCGCGCGGCCGCACGAGTTGCACGGGCTTCAGCAATCGCGCCGCACCATCCTCCCCCGCGATGACCGGCGCCGTGTCCGCGCCAGTCAGCGCAAGCGCCGCCTGTTCGAGCTCGGAGCCCTTCGGCGCACGCGCCGCGGCCCGGCTGAACGCATCGGCAGCCGCAACGGCATTGCCCTGAGCTTTGTGCAGTTGCCCGAGGACGAGCAGCGCCTCGGCGGCGTTCAGATCGCTCTTTGTCGTCGCGATGACGTGCTCGAGCAGCGGCTGCGCCTTGTCGCGATGCCCTGTGCGCGCGTCGACGACGGCGAGATGCGTGTCGATGCGTTCGAGCAGCGCGATGTTCTGATCGTGCTCCGCGAACGCGCGCGCCTTCGCGTACGCATCGCGGGCGCGCTCGATCTCGGTCTGCACGTACACGTAGCCGATCGTGAAGTACGCCTCGGCCGATTCTTTATTCTTCTCTAGTTGCGCGGCCGCGTGGATGAGAGACGGCGCGTATTGCTTCAGCACCGTCAGCAGCGACGCGAGCTCCACCGGCGCCTTCGGCTCCCACGAGTACCGAATGCGTCCCCACGGATCGGCGACGCCCACGTAGCGCGTGAGGTCGATCGACTTCGCGACGTTGCGATCGACCTTCACCGGAACGAAGTTCGACTCCATGTGCCGCTTGAACGCGGGATGCCGGAACACGCGCGGGTTCGGCGACGCGCAGCCGAAGCAGATCGCGGGATAGTCGATGCGGATGAAGATCAGCTTCTGCTCGGCCTTCGCGCGCGCCAGCCCTTCGTCCCACGACATCCACGCGATTCCGTCCGATTCCTCCGGCGCATCCTCCGCGACGATCGCAGCTTTCGTTTCATCCCAGCCCGCCGACGCGAAGCTCTTCGCGCGCGACGCCGCCGGGAGAGCGATGAACGTTCCTCCCCACATCCCGCTCGACAGCTCTTCCATCACGACGGCAATGCGCGTCACGTCCGGATCGAGTTGCAGCGGCGCGGTGAAGAGCACGCGTTGCAGTTTCGCGAGGTCGTAGTTCTCGATGACCTGATGCATCACGTTCGACGGTGCGTTCCTGCTCTCGACCGCGATCGTGACGCGCAACGTCGTGCGTGTGAGTTGCTGGCGAAGTGCGCCGAGCGGGTCGAGGCCGAGCCGGACTTCGAGTGAACCGGTGGCTCGCTTGCGGCGGTCCTGACCATCCGCGAGTTGCACGCGCGCCGCGATCGGCAGTTCACCATCATCCGCGCCGCTGAATTGTTCGAACGCGCGCGCAGACGCCGTGACCTCGGGCGTCGAGGACGACATCCATCGCGACGTTCGCACCGTCAATCCCGCGCGACGCACGCGCACTTCGACGTTGCGCGGCTTCGCGTCCGGCGCGTGCGGCACCTGATACGTGATGCGCACGCGATCGTTCATCGACTCGATCGCCTTCGCGAACTCGGGCGGTGCGCTGGCGAGACGTCCGCCGGTCGCGTCGGTGATCGCGAGCAGCGCGTCGCGCCGGTGGCCCATCAGCATCGACGACGTGCCGGGCAGATTGCGATTGAACGCCGAGGCCTTGCCGTGTCCGCTCTCGGACGCGGCGTTGCGAAAATCCGCGAGCACGCCGCCGCTGAACGACGTGATCGTCCAGCCGGCCGCGGAAAGCGATCGCGCGAACTCGTCGTGCAGACGGCTCGTCTTCGCCGACCACATGTTGCGCAGATTGATCAGCTCGAACTGATCTTCGAGATACTCCTGATAGAACTCCATCGGATCGAGATCGAAGCCGTCGGAGACGAGGAACATCGTGTTCGTCGAGCCACGCGGGATGCTGCGGATCACGCGCGTCATGCGCTCATGGAATCGCGCAACGATGCCTTCCTCCGCCGCGATCGCGCTGCGCATCTCCGAGAGTCGCAGGAGCAGCGGCGATCCCGGACGCGTGTGCGCCTGCATGCCGTCGATGACGGACTGCCGATGTTCGCCAAGCCGGTCGTGCGCGGGCAATTTCTCGATTCCCTTCAGCGCGTTCGCGAGCGTCGCCGCGTCCGTCACGTCGCGCACGATCCACCGCACCTCGGGGTTCGTGACCACGACGCTGAT
>DASVNL010000637.1:0-3407 GCA_036383875.1 Thermoanaerobaculia bacterium | reverse complement strand
GCGCCCATCACCGCGACGAACGACGCCGTGTTGATGATCGAGCCGCCGCCCGCGCGCAGCAGCGCCGGAACCTGATACTTGCAGCCGAGGAACACGCCTTTGAGATTCACGTCGATGACCATGTCCCAGATGTCTTCTGTGGTGTTGGTGACCGACTCGTCGTTCGGATGAAAGATGCCCGCGTTGTTGAACGCGACGTGCAGCGCACCGAACTCTTTCTCCGCGAACGCCACCATCGCCTCGGCGTCCTTCGCTTTCGAGATGTCCGCCGCGAATGCGCGCGCTTCGCCGCCCGCCGCGGTGATCTCGTCGACGGTCACCTGCGCGGCGTCCTGCTTCAGATCGACGACGACGACCTTCGCGCCTTCGCGCGCGAACAAAAGACACGACGCCTTCCCGATGCCGGACGCGCCGCCTGTGATGAGTGCGACTTTTCCCTGGAGTCTCATGCTTGTTCGAAATACCTCCTGCGTTCCCAGTCGGTGATCACGGCGTCGAACTTTCGCTGCTCGGTGCGGAAGAAGTGCAGGTAGTGCTCGATGACGTCGTCACCGAACGCCTCCCGCGCAAACGTGCTCTTCTCCAGCTCCGCAATCGCCTCGGGCAAGTGATGAGGAACCTGCGGCAACTCGCGTGCGCCGTAGACGTCGCCTTCGAATGCCGCGGGCGGTTCGATTTGCTTCTCGATGCCGTCCAGTCCCGCGGCGAGCGTCGCCGCGAATGCGAGATACGGATTCGCGTCCGCGCCGGCCGTTCTGCATTCGATGCGCAACGACGGACCGTGTCCGACGATGCGGAATCCGGCGGTGCGATTGTCGTAACTCCACGCGATGCCGGTCGGTGCGAACGAGCCGGGCACATACCGCTTGTAGGACGACGGGTACGGTGCGTAGAACGGAAAAAGCTCGCGGATGTGCTTCATCCAGCCGCCGAGGAACCAGCGGAACGTCGGGGAGCAATGCACGGGTCCGAGCGATTCGTCGCCGGCGAACAGCGGCTTGCCGTCGTGATCCCAGAGGCTGATGTGAATGTGGCAGCTCGAGCCCGCGTAGCGCTCGTCCCACTTCGCCATGAACGTCACGGCGCAGTTGTTCTGCCACGCGATTTCCTTCGCCGCGTGTTTGTAGATCACGTGTCGATCGCACATCTCGAGCACGTCCGCGTAGCGCAGCCCGATCTCCTGCTGGCCCGGTCCCCATTCGCCTTTCGACGATTCGACCGGCACGCCTGATTTCTCGAGATGACGGCGGATCGCGCCGACGAGGAACTCTTCCTTCGTGCCCTGGAAGATGTGGTAGTCCTCGATCAATCGCCCGGCGGGCTGCAGGTTGATGAAGCCTTTGTTTGCAATGTCTTCGTACGAGTCTTTGAACAGATAGAGCTCGAGCTCGGACGCGCCCATCGCGGTGAAGCCGCGCTCCGCCGCGCGTGCGAGTTGCTTGCGCAGAATGCCGCGCGGTGCGTACGGCACGGGCTCGTCGTTTTCTTCAGTGAGCACGTCGCACAACACGAGCGCAGTCTTGTCGAGCCATGACGCGACGCGCATCGTGTTGAAGTCCGGCACGGGACGAAAATCGCCGTAGCCCTTCGCCCAGCTCGTGAACTGATAGCCGGGCACCGGGTCCATGTCGATGTCGCATGCGAGGAGGTAATCGCACGCGTGAATCTCGGTCTGCTCGAGAAAGAAACGCGCGACGATGCGCTTGCCGACGAGGCGGCCGTACATGTCGGGAAAGACGACCAGCACGGTGTCGATGTCGCCATTCGCGGTGAGGCGGCGCAGTTCTTCGAGATCGATTCGTCCCTGCATGGTTTTGTCAAACATTCGTATCGATGTAGACGGTCTTCCACTCGGTGTAGTGATCGAGCGCCTGCAGGCCGAGCTCGCGCCCGAGGCCACTGCGCTTCACGCCGCCGAACGGCGCTTCGAGATGCACGCTGCTGCCGGAGTTGATCGAGAGGTTGCCCGTCTCGATTGCGCGCGCGACGCGCAGCGCGCGGCCGATGTCGCGCGTCCAGATCGAGCCGGAGAGTCCGTAGAGCGAGTCGTTGGCCAGCGCGATCGCGTCTGCTTCATCGCGAAACGGCATCACCGCGACGACCGGCCCGAAGATCTCTTCGCGCGCGATCGTCATCTCCGGCTTCGCGTCGAGAAAAACAGTCGGTGCGAGATACGAGCCGCGACCATCGGGCGCGTCGCCGCCGCGCGCGAGCGTCGCGCCTTCGGCTTTGCCTTGCTCGATGTACTGCATCACGCGATCGCGATGCGCGAGCGAAACGAGCGGTCCCATCTCCGTTTCGTCGGACAACGGATCGCCGGTCTTCATCGCGCGAAACGCATCGACGAGCGCCTTCGAGAATCGATCGTAGAGCGATTGCTGCACGAGGATGCGACTGCGCGCGCAGCAATCCTGGCCCGCGTTGCCGAGCGCGCTCGATGCCGCAGATGCGACGGCGCGATCGAAGTCGCAGTCGTCGAAGATCACGTTCGCCGATTTACCGCCGAGCTCCAGCGAAACGCGCTTGATGTCGTTGGCCGCGAGTCGCATCACGTTCATTCCGACTTCGGTCGAGCCCGTGAACGCGACTTTGCGCACGAGCGGATGTTTGATGATCGCCTCGCCGATCTCCGACCCCGAGCCGGTCAGCACCGTGAACACGCCCTCGGGGATCCCCGCCTCGAGCGCAAGCTCCGCGACGCGCATCGCGGTGAGCGGCGTTTGCTCCGCGGGCTTCAGCACGACGGTGTTGCCCATCGCCAATGCGGGTGCCGATTTCCACGACGTGATCGCGATCGGGAAGTTCCACGGCACAATGATTCCGCACACGCCGACCGGCTCGCGAAACGACATCAACACGCCCGACGCGGCGCCGGGGATCGTTTGTCCCGTGGTCTTGTTCGTCGCGCCGGCGTAGTACTCGAACACGTTCGCCGCGAGGCCGACCTCGTCGCGCGAGTCGCGAATCGGCTTGCCGACGTTGCGCGACTCCAGGCGTGCGAGCTCCTCGGCGTTGTTGCGAATCAGCGCCGCGAGTTTGTTGAGCAGCCGTCCGCGATCGCGAGTGTTGATGCGGCGCCACTCGCCGCTGAATGCGCGTTGCGCCGCGCGAATCGCGCGATCGGTGTCGTCCACCGAAACGCGCGGTACGTCGGTCAGCGGATCACCGGTCGCAGGCTCGATCAGGGTCGTGGCCATCGGGGACAGCTCATCTGCAAGATGTGGGCGCACGATACCGCGAGCCGCGTCAGGTCGGCGCGCCAACCGCTGCGATACTCTCCCGCCACCACGAAAATTTACAGAGCGATACTGCCGTACTTCTCGTGGTCGGCGTGTTCGCGATCACCTAGTCCGGCGGCGGAATCTCGCTGGCGGGTTGACCCTGCATCGTGTGCCACGCGATTGCGG
>DASVNL010000636.1:0-4015 GCA_036383875.1 Thermoanaerobaculia bacterium | reverse complement strand
AAGTCGAACGGCGGATGCGGTGCGCGATGTCCGGCGATGCCGGGGATGTAGAACGGATAGCCGGGGAAGCCGGTGTCGCCGAGCTTCACCTGGCCGTCGACGATCTCGACGGGCGCGGGCATCGGCGCCATGGCCATGGTGGGGAGCGGGATGATCGCGGGGATCGGCGTGCCGGTCGCGATCTGCGGATCGGGCAGCGCACGCACACCACTACGCGGACGCATCGCGGTGTCGAGCGGCGTGCCGGCTTCGAACGCATCATGTACGCGGAACAGCGCCCACATGCCCGACGCGAAGTGCGGATAGAAGTGGCAGTGGAAGATCGAGTCGCCCGCGGTGAGGTTGCGATTGCCGCTACCGTTGTAGACCAGCTCGAGCGTGAACGACGAGCCGGGTCCGATCGACTGGCTGTCGAGGTAGTTGCTGTTTTGATCGGTCGGCGAATGCAGCCACTGATGCGCGTGATGGTGATGCACGTGAGTCACCGCGGCGCCCGCGTGGAGGATGCGGAAGCGGACGTGATCGCCGAGGTAGGAGTGATAGACGTTGGAGGGATCGTCGGGGTAGAAGGCTTTCGTCGGACGCTTCTTCGCCTCGACGCACGGCCGCGACTGCGGTCCCGTCGACGGCGTGCCGCGGAACTGCGCATCGAGCTGACACGGCGTCGACTCTTCCGCGTTCGCGGGGATGTCGACGACGAGTCCCGGATCGCCCTGCGCCCATGAGCTCAGGAAGAACTCTTCGAACTTGCACTCATCGCACTCGCTCGTCGGTCCCACACGAATGCGATTCGCAAGCACCTCGGGGCCGATGCCCGCGAGTCCGTAGTTGATCGCGAAACTGTCCGAGCCCGCGTTGACGGTCGGCACGTGCGACGTCGTGCCGTTGTAGAAGTACGCGAACGCCTGCACGACGTCCTGCGACTCGTGGTAGTGCACCGTGACTTCGCGGAACGGCCAGTTGCGATTCGGGAGCACGGGGTTTTCGCCCGGCCCGCCTTCGAGCAATCCCTGATCTTTGCCGGTGATGACCGCGGTGAGGTCGCTGTGCACGAGGCGGTTGTTCGCGTCGAGCATGCGCAGGATCGGCAGTCCCGCGCGCGGGTTGCCCGGCGGGTAAATCGCGTTGTAGTCGATGCGCGGATGTTGATCGTCGAACGTGCCGGTCGTCGCAAGTCGCAAGTCTTCTTCGGTGACCTGGCTGCGATACCACTCGCTGCCGCGCGGCTCGACGTTGACCGCGCCGAACAGCCCCATCGTCAACTGCATCGTTCCGAAGTTGTTGAAGTCGGCGGCGCGGCTGTACATCAGATACGCGCCTTCGGCCGATGCATACAGTTGATAGTTGATGCTCTGGCCCGGCGCGACGATGCCGCTCATACCGTTCGCGCCGCCCGGGTTCTGTCCGACCCACGTGCCGTCGCTGGCCATGGAGTCGCGCAGTTGCATGCCGGTGACGTGGATGCCGGTGTTGCGCGTCGCGGGCTGGATCGGATCGGTCACCGACGGCGCGAGGAGGTTTTGAAACGCGATCGTGAGGCAGTCGCCTTCGTTGACGCGCAGCACGATCGGCCGCGGCCGTTTGTACGACTTGAGCTGCACGCGTCCCGGCTTTAGCTCGGCCGTGCCGTCGACGGACTCGACGTCATGACGCAACGCGTAAAGCAGTCCGCCGGGCCGGGCAGTGCCGAGCCGGTTGATCTGATACGCCTGATCGATCGCGACGACGTCGGCGCGGACGGTACGCGCGCAGGATGGCTTCGGCGCCTCCTGGGCCTGCGCGGCGAATCCCATGGAGAGGACCAGACAGAGACACCCCTGGAAGAGCCGAGACATTCACACCTCCGGCAGTTTGGGGAACGATTTGACGAGCGCTGATTACTTAAGGGGTGACGGAGAGGCGAGTTTCCCTACCCATACACTACGAATAACTTTTCAATGTGTGGTGTTAGATCGCGCATGCACAAAAACATGAAGAAAGCGGTCGCGGTCGCGGCTCTGGTAGCGCTCGGTTCTTCTGCCTTTGCGGGAGCAGCGCAGGCGGGTGAGACCCTTCGTTACGAGTGGCGCTTGCGCGGCGCTCTCTCATGGATCGCGCGCGCGAAGTTCCCGACGTCGGGCACGGGCGTGCTGCAAACGCAGCCGAACGCAGGCGCGCTCGAGAGCCAGCTCCGCGTCAGCGCGGGCGGACGCGACTACATCGAATATGTGTCGCGGATGGCCGAGGATGGGGAGAAGACGTACGCGAGCACGAATGGCTACTCGCTGGGCAATCGCTCCGAGCGTAAGGAAACGACGTTCGACTACACCGCGAACGTCGCGAATGTGAAGGAGCACGAGCAGGGCAAAGTCGATTCGAAGACGCGCCCACTCTCCGCCGATGTCGCCCGCGACGCGCTGACGACGATCACGTGGCTCCGCGAGCACGCGTCGAGCGTTGCGCAACCGCTGACCACGGACATCTACTCGGACGGCAAGCCGTACCGCGTCCGCATCGAGCCGACCGGCCTCCAGCAGACGCAGTGGCAAGGTCGCACGGTGCAGTCACGCGTGTTCCGCATCACCGCCGCGCCCGGCTCGAAGAAGAAGTTCCCCGGCCTGACGGTGTGGCTGTCGGAGGACGCGCAACGCCTCCCGCTGCGCATGGTGTTCGACCAGCCGTACGGCGCGTCGCTCGATCTGAAGCTGAAGTAAGCGCGACGCGCTGTTTGGTATCGTCTCGCGATGATTCGCAGCGCGGCGCTGTCCTGCGCCCTTCTTCTCTCCGGCGCCCTCGGCTGCGCATCCGGGGTGCAGCCGGTCATCGACGTTCACACGCATCCGGAGTTCGGGCGGCCGGACGCGTCGCCGCAAGAGTTCGATGCGCAGCGTGCGAGCGCGGGAGTCACGTTCGCCATCGGCATCCTGCACTCCGATGACGGAACCCTTCCGACGCCGCGCGCCTCGAACACGGTGTTCTGTGCCGGCGTCAATGCGTCGCCCAATCTGACTACGCTCGAAGCGGGCTTACGCGATCGCACGTATCGGTGCATCAAGGTTTATCTCGGCTACGTCCCGAAATACGCCTATGACGACGTCTATGAGCCGGTTTATGCGCTCGCTGAAAAATATGACGTGCCGGTAATTTTTCATACAGGCGACACTGCGTCTGTGGCCGCGAAACTGAAATACGCCGATCCGCTGACGATCGACGAAGTGGCGGTCGATCATCCGAAGGTGCGCTTCGTCATCGCCCACTGTGGAAATCCGTGGATCGAGTCCGCCGCAGAAGTGGCCTACAAGAATCCGAACGTCTATCTCGACGGCTCCGCGCTGCTCATTGGCGACATGACCAAGCTCCCGCGCGATCAGGTACGACGCTACGTCATCGAGCCAATCCGCTGGGTATTCGGGTATATCGAGAACCCCGACAAACTGATGTTCGGATCAGACTGGCCGCTGGTGAATATCCCCGCCTACGTAGACGCGTTCAAAAAAGCCATCCCGCGTCCATACTGGAACAAGGTTTTTCACGACAACGCGGTGCGCGTCTTCAAACTCGAGGACCAGGTTCGACAATAGCTCGATGTGGTCAGGCGATCACGCCCAGCCCATGAATGCTCGGCTCAAATGTGTCGATCAGCTCGTCGGTTGCTGTCACGTCGGGCAGTCGACTCATCACACATTCGCGGCGCGCTGAGCTGCAGGCATGTGCCGCCGCGATTTGACCCACGACTGCCGAGACGATCGCAGCGCTGAAACTGGTTCCCTGAAAGGGAAACCCCTTCGCATCTTTGCCATAAGGCAGTTCATCACCACCCCCGCTCGCCATCACGAAGCGGTCCGACGGAACGGCCGAATACCGCGCAAAGGGCGGCGTCTGCCTCGTGTTCGAGTCATAGGCACCTGCGGCTAATACGTTTGCACAACGCGCGGGAAATCTGAGCGATGGACTAAAGTTCCCAGCTGCGGCGACATAAGTGGGCGGCTCAATATAGGGATGGTAGTCCAGGTGCTTGAAGAAATTCTCAATCATG
>DASVNL010000635.1:0-11892 GCA_036383875.1 Thermoanaerobaculia bacterium | reverse complement strand
GCGATGGCGACGGACGTGAGCAAGCCGGACATCGGCACGTTGACCGGCGCGGACAGAACGCCGCTCGCATCGAGTCGCGCGACGACGATCGCCGAGTGCAGGTCGAGGCCGGCCAGCACGTAGCCGTTTCCGCTCGCGACGATGCCGGTCACCGCGAACGGGATCTCGATCGTTGGCGCGAGCGGCACGCCGGCTTGACTGAAGCGCACCGCGGTGCCGGAGACTTCGTCCGACACCACGGCGACGAATCCGTTCGCGTTGCTCGCGGCCACGCCGCGTTCGACGTCGCGCGCGAGCGTCACCGACTCTTCGCGCCACGAGCCCGACATGGAGCGCACGCCGCTGCGCACGACCGAGCGCGCATCGACGTTTTCTTTCCAGACGACCAGCGTCTGCGTCGCCGATGTGGCCGCGGCGAGCAAGGTCTGCTCGGCTTGTCCGTACGGCACGCTGGCGAGCGTCACGTGTTGCAGCGGAAGCCGCTCGACCACGCCATGACTCGTCGGATTCCACGCGAGCCAGGTCGTGCCGCGATGCGCGAGCAGCGCGACGCCGCCCACTGACTGATCGAAGAAACGCTCCGGCTCCGTCGACGTGAGCGCAGCGTCGCGATTGAAATGCTGCACGCGCAGCGTGTGTCCGGGTCGATCCGTAGCGTACGCGACGACGTAGTCGCTCCCTGTCCACACCGACGCGGGCGCGCGATCGACGCCGCGATTCGTTTCGTCGAACGTGAGCGTCGGGCCGGCGCTGCCGCTTGCGTCGATGGTCGTCGCGAAGCTCTTCGCGTTCGTGAACCACGCGGCGAAATAACGCGCGCCGTCGCTCGCGATCGTCACACGACGCGCAGCGTCCGATGCGAGACTCGTCGTCGATTGCTTGCGCCCCGTGTTGTCGAAGAACGTGCAGTCGACGCGCGTCGTGAGCACCGCGAATCCATCGCCGTTGCTCGCAATCGCAAAGTCCGCGGGATTCGCGCCTTCGATTCGCGTCGCCGGTGCGAGCACCTCACCGCGCGCGGACAGCGGCGTCACGAGCAGGGCGCGCGTCCCCTGATCGCGATGCGCGAGCAACACCGATTTGCCGTTGAAGGTGAGTCGCGGCGTCGTCCCGAGTCCGCCGACGGCGAACTCGCCGCCGTACGTGAACGCGTCGCGATCGAGCAGGCGCGCGCGGATCTCGCGGTCGTGGGTCGCGACGACGAGGAACTGCGTGCCGGTCCAGAGCACGTCGAAGTCGTCGATCGACGTCGCGGTGGTGGTCATCACCGAGCGGCTGACGCGCGACTCGTTCTCGTAGTAAACCTTCGCGCGAATCGTTCCGTGCGACGCCCAGAACGCGAACACGTCCTCGCCGTTCGAGGCCAGGCGCACCTCTCCCGCGAGCGTGCCGTAGAGCGAATTCGTGAGTGGAACAGGAGCGCCGAACTCGAATGCTCGCGCCGCCGTCGTGGACAGCAGCAGCAACACGAGTGAACTGACGAACCGGAACATGGTCGGACCCATCCTTGTGAGTCCTCCCTGCTGTAACCCCGGCGCAGTTTACCGCAAGCTCAACGGACGGCGCGCCGCTTCCAGACGCGCAGACGAACGGCCGGCGTCGGCGCGGACGGCGCGGTCGCACCGGCGTCGCTGAACGCGCGGACGCGGAACGCCGTGTTGTCCGGCATCGTCAGCGACACCGACGTCGTGTCGCGGCCGTACCACGCGCCGACTTCGTTCCACGAGCCGTCGGCCACGCGATACTCGATGCGATAGCCGGTCGCATACGCGCTCGCCTTCCACTCGATGAGCGCGCGCCCGCCATCGAGCGTGAGTCGCGCGGTGACGTTCGTTGGCGGCAGCGGTCCCGGAACCGGAACGCCCGGACCACCCTGCACCGAGACGCGCATCGTCACGCGCGACGCGCCGTGATGCGGCGCATCGAGCAGCGGCTGCGACGCGAGATAGTCGAATCGATTGGCCTCGACGACAAAGCGCACGTCGGGCGAGTCGCCATCGATGACATCCTCGGCGTACACGCGCGTGCCGTCACGCTGCAGCATCACGAAGCGATGCCGCGCGTCGTACGGCGATCCGCCGAAGAGCGGAAGGCCGTCATCGGTGAAGAGCAGCGCGATGAGGCCGTCCGAGATCACGCCGATCCGCGGATTGCCGACGCGCGACTTCGTGTCGTGCACGAGACGCGGCGTCGCGATCGCGCCGGAGGCCGTGACGTTCACAGTCCAGAGCGAGATGTAGTTGTCGTACGCGACGACGTATTCGAAGCCGTTCCACGCGACTGCAGGCTGCGTGATCACGGAATCGCGCGGCGCGAGTTTCAAGTCGGTCGCGTCGAGACGCGCGAGGTCGCCGGAGAGGCGCGCGCCTTCGACGCCGGTGCCGACGATGCACGGAAACGGGCAGACGGGATTGTCGGTGGCGCGCCAAATCGCGAGGAAATTCTGGCCATCGGATGCGACGGCCGGATCGTCGGCGGCGACGTCGCTTTCGATCGTGGCGCGGATGACGGTGACGGCGGAGAGCGTGCCGGCCGCGTCGAGCGTCGCGCCGACGACGTCGCTCGTCCAATCCTGCGTCGCCGACACGCGTTCGCCGACGATCGCGTAACGCTGACCGTTCCACGCGATGCCCGTCGCTTCGAACGGCAACGTCGACGTGCGCGAGGACACGACACCACGCGAATCGACGCGATACGCCGTCGACGTGCGATCCGCTTCAGTGACGACGATGACGAACGCGTTGCCATCGCTGGCCGCAATCGCGCGCGTCGCGCCGCGATTCACGAGCACGCGCTCGCTCCAGTCCCCTTGTCGATCGCGCAGTCCGAGATGCACGGACGCCGCGCCATTGAGTGATTCGTTCCAGACGATGAGCGCGGCGGCATTCGAAGCCGTCGATGCGAGCAAGCGCTGTTCGGCAGCGCCGTACGTCGCCCAGACGTTCGACACGCCTTCGACCGGCAACTCCTCGACGACCGCGTCTTCGCGCGGATTCCACGCGATGAGCACGCGCCCGTTCTTCGGCAGCAACGCCGTCGCCGTACGCACCTCGTGCGCCGGCTGTTCCGGATCGGACGTCGTCTTCGCGCCGTTCGCATCGAAGTGCAACGCGTGCATCGACGCGCCGTCCGGCGTCGTGCCGACGAACGCGAGCACGTACTCCGAGCCGGTCCACGTCGCGAACGGCGACTCGTAGGTCGCGTGCGCGTCGCTCATGAACGACACGATCGGGCCGGCATGTCCGCTCGAATCGACGAGCGTCGCTGCGCCGCCGACGTGGTCCTGCAGATACGTCGCGAGGTAGCGCGCACCGTCCGACGCAATCGCGACTTCGCGCGTCGAGCCGAATGCGGAACCGGCCAGTGTTTCCTGTTCTGCGATCACGCCGTTCGACGCGAACTTCGTCAGCAGCACGTTTTGAAACGAGACAGTGATCGCGGCGAAGCCGGTGCCGTTGCTCGCGACTTCGAACTCATCGCCCATCAACTGCACGGCCTGCCCGCCGCCCGCGGCGACGCCGTTCTTCGTGAGCGGCAACGAGCCGATACCCTGAAAGCCGATGCCGCGATGCAGCAGCAGAATCGTCGAGCCGTTGAATGCGAGGCGCGGCGAGCGCGCGTTGCCGTTGACGATGAAGTCGCTCGCGGCCGGTTCACCGTCGCGCGTGAGCAAGCGTCCGCGGATGTTGAGGCCGTCGGTTGCGGCGACGAAAAAGTGCTCGCCGTTCCACAACACATCGAAGGAGTCGATGGTCGTCTCGGTCGTCGGCAGCACGGGGCGTCCGACGCGCTTCACTCCCTCGACGAGCTTCGTCACGCGCACCGATCCTCCCGAGATCCAGAAGAGGAAGACGTCGCTGCCGTTCGACGCGAGCCGCGCCTCGCCCGGCACGGTGCCGTAGCGCGTGTTGGTCACCGAGAATGCATTGCCGAAAATCGAAGCCGCATTCGCGGAGACCGGAAGGAGAGAGAGAAGGAGGAGGCCGAGGAATTTGCGCATGGGTAGGGTTTGCTCGCGTTGATACGGCCGTGCCGCACAACCCGTCGCATCACCGCGCAGAAGCCAGGATCGCCCGAATCAATTCCTCGGGGACCTCACCAGCCTCGAGCATGGGCGGCTTCGTCGCCACTCGCGCCATGCGGATCGTCTCGCGATACGACGCGATGTACGCCGTGCACGAATCGCATGCGTGAAGGTGCGTTTCGAAGCGGCTGACGACGTCGGCGGCCAGCGCACCGTCGAGGTAGTCGGCGAGAAACTCGATCACCTGCTCACAGTTCATTGCACGCCTCGCATGTACGGATCGAGCAATGCGCGCAGCGCCTGTCGCGCGCGATGCAGCCGGATCTTCGTGGCGTTCACGGAGATGCCGAGCATCTTCGCGGTCTCGTCCGTGCTCAGCTCTTCGATGTCGCGGAGCAGGAGCACTTCGCGATACGTGTCGGGCAGTTGATCGATCGCGGCGCGCACGATTGCCGTCATCTCCGTGCGCGCGAGAATCGTTTCCGCGGTCTCCGTCCACTGCTGGCTCGGCGGCACCTGATGACCGTCGGTCGCGAAGTTCGGCAGGTACTCTTCGATGTCTTCCTCGCGACGCCGACGCTGCGTGCGCAATCGCATCAGCGAGGCGTTGATGACGATGCGATGCAGCCACGTGGAGAGTTGCGCGTTCGCGCCGAACGTGCCGATCGACTTGAACGCGGCGACGAACGCGTCCTGCACGGCATCGCGCGCGTCCTCGTCCGATTTCATGAAGCGCCGCGCGACGCGCAACAGCGCTGGCGTCTGCTCGCGCACGAGCGTTTCGAACGCCGCGGGATCGCCGGAACGCAGCCGCTCGACGAGCGTCCCCTCCTGCCCACCGAACGCGGCATCCATGAAAGGCATTATGCGCCAGAGCGGCGACAGGCTGAGTTCAAGGGCCAGCACATCTCGTGTGATGCCGCTCGCACGCGATTGGTTTCAAGAAAGCGGTTGGCCGTTGTCAGTTGTCGGTTGTCGGGGGGCCACCTCCCCACCACGGTTCTCCCGACAACGATCAACGATCAACCATCAACCGGCCACGAGCACCTGCGCCAGCGACACCGTGAAGATTCCGTGCTTGTCGATCTCCATGTCGACCTTGCCGAAGCCGACGCTCTGCACGAGCTCGTCGAGCTCTTCCTGCGTGCGGCGGCGCATGATCCACGGCTTGCCGTCGCGATTCGGAAGGACGCGCGCAATCATCTCGATCTGCGGATGCCACGGTTGTCCCGTGTAGACGAGATAGCCGCCTTCCTTCATCGACTTCGCGATGCCGCGCAGCGACGCGAGGACCATGTCGTTGTCGCCGAACAGTTCGTACAGACCGGACACGATCGCGACGGTCGGCGCGGGCGTGATCGCGGCGAGATTCTCTTCGTCGAACGCGTCGCCCTGTTCGAAGCGCACGCGATCGGAGAGTCCCATTTCCTGCGCGATCCCTTTTCCCTGTTCGACATTGCCGGGCGTGAAGTCGCGCAGATACGCGGTGACTTTGGGATCGCCGTCGGCGGCCATCGCGTCGAGCACGTAGCGTCCGCAGCCGGTCGCGACGTCGAGAATGCGCACCTCTTTTCCTTCCGCACGCACGCGCTGCATCGCATCGCGCAGCAGCTTCTCGAGGTTGAGCTTGCGTTGGCGGATCCCGCGCCAGCCGATGCTTTCGAGATACACGCGATCGATCAACTTGCCGACGCCGTACTCGCCGCGCGCCTCGTTTTCGTACACGTAGTCCAGCGAGCGTCCCGAGTCGAAGCCGGTCTCCCAGCCGACGCGAATACCGCGACTGAGTTTGCCGAGCGTGCGCAAAGACAATCGCTGCGCTGCAAACGCGAGGTTCTTCAGCACCGGCGCGGGTTGCATCAGGCGATCGACTTCGGACTTCGTGTAGCCCTCTTCGTCCGCGTGCAGCAGAGGCTCGCGCGTTTCGTCGCGCGCGAACGCGTCGTCGATGAACGTGCGGATTTCGTCGAGCACCGACGTGCGATCGGCTTCGTGGAGGAGGTCGTGATACATGCCGGCGAAGAGCCGCATCTTCTTGTGCGTAGAGCCGAGGTTCTCGAAGAATTTTTCCTGCGCGCCGACGTCGACGACCCAGTCGTCCGCGCCGCAGAGCACGAGCGCGGGCACGCGGATCGCGCCTGCGTCGTCGACGAGTCGCGCCGAGGTTTCGTAGAGATCGAGCAGCACGTTCACCGCGATCGCCTTCGTGATCAGCGGGTCGTTCGCGTAGCGCTGCGCCTGCGCGGCGTCGTGCGTGAGCATCGTCGACTTCACGTAGCTCTGCACGTACGTCTTCTTGTCGCCGCGAATCGCCTGCAGGATCTTCAAACCGGTCTTCGCGAACGGCACGTACAACTTCACTTTGAGTGCGGGCGTGACGAGCACCATCGCGCGGATCGGGGGTGCGTAGTCGTGCACCCACGATGCGACCGTCACGGCGCCGACGCTGTGGCCGAGGACGATGATGTTTTGCAGCGGGATGTGATGCGTTTGCGAGATGTGGCGGACGAAGACATCGAGGTCTTTCACGATGCGGCCGAAACTCGGCGCGTAACCGCGATCGCCGGGCGAGCGGCCGTGACCGCGCGCGTCCCACGCGAAGATCGCAGTGTCGGTGAGGTTCAACTCTTCGACGACGTCGACGAGGCGTCCGGAGTGTTCATGGCCGCGATGCACGAGGATCACCGCGCGTTTCGCGTTCGCGTCCGGCCACGCGCGATAGAAAAGATCGAGTCCCGGCTCGATCGGGGCGTGAAGCTCCTGTGCCTGCATCATGCGAGTCCTCTCACTGCGTCTTCGAGGCGCGCGGCGATTGCCTTCGCGCCCTCTTTGTCGGGGGTCATAGTTTCGAACGTCATCGGTGTGCCGATGCGCAGCGCGAGCTTGCGCGGCCGCGGGATGAACGCGCCTTTCGGCCACGCGCGATACGCGCCGGCGAGATGACACGGCACGACCGCGATGTTCGTCCCCGCGGTGAGAAAGCCGATGCCCGGCTTGAACGACGCGAGTTGCCCATCCGTCGTGCGTGTGCCTTCGGGGAAAAGAATCAGCACGTGTTGCGGCGTCTCGAGCAACTGGCGGCAGATCGCGAGACTGTCGCGCGGATTTTCTTTGCGATCGAACGGCATCGCGTTCACAACCACCGCGGAGAACGCGATCTTCGGCATCGACGTGAAGAAGTAATCCTTCGCCGCGGCCGGATACGACTTCTGGATGCGACGCAGCGGCAGTGCGCTGAGCAGCGAGAGCGCGTCCAGATGGCTGGCGTGATTCGCGACCATCACGAAGGGACGATCGAGCGGCAGGTTCTCGCGACCGATGATCTGGTAGCGGTGATAGATGCGGAGGAACACGCGCAGGAACGCGTGCACGACGAGGCGCAGCGCGTAGACCAGCATGTCCGGCTGGCGCGGGAACATGCGCAGCTTCTCGATCGGCGACTTGTCGAAGTCGGCGGTGGGCTGGTAGTCCCAGGTCTCCATCACTCGAGACCCACGAAGAAGCGCGTCATGTGGAAGAACAGCGGCGCGACGTAGATCAGCGAGTCGATGCGATCGAGCACGCCACCGTGGCCTTCGATCAGCGTGCCCATGTCCTTGATGCCGATGTCGCGCTTGATGACGCTGATCGAGAGATCGCCGAGCTGCGAGCCGATGCCGACGATCGCGCCGGCGAGCAGCAGCTCGCGCGTCGTGAATCCGGCGAGCGAGAAGCGGAACACCCACGGCAGCGCCATGCCGACTGCGAATGCGCCGAGTGAGCCTTCCCACGTTTTGTTCGGAGAGATGTTGGGACGCATTTTGTGGCGGCCGAGCATCTTCCCGAACGTGAATGCGGCGACGTCGCACAGCGGAACGGCGAACAGGAGAAAGAGGATGTAGCCCGCGGCATTCTTGCCGTTCGCGAGGAATGCGAGATGGCCGAACATCCAGCCGATGTAGATGAAGCCGACCATCGCCAGCGCGACGAGCTGCAACTGCCCTTTCGTGCGATCGCGCAGGATCGGCGCGAGCAGCACCGCCGCGACGACGTAGACCGGCAGGGCCATGAACATGCCGTACCAGCCGATCTTCGTCGGATCGTCGGGCGGCGAGATGAGCGTCACGATCGCGAGTCCGATGATGCCGGCGTAGACGAGTCCCGTGACGAGCCAGTCGCGATAGAGGCCGGTGGCGCGCGCGAATTCCGTGAAGCCGACGAGTGCGACGACGCCGAAGAAGAGGATCGTCGCGGTGCGGCCGAGGAGGACGGCGCCGACGACGAGGGGAATCATGATCAGCCAGCCGCGGAACGAGTGCCACGCGTGATCGGCGTTCTTCTTCAGCACGAACTTCAGAAGGCCGATGGCCAGTCCGGCGAAGAGCAGCACGCCGCCGGCGATGAAGAGATAGATGCGGATCGTCTCGGACGCGAACATCGTGTGCTGATGTTACGAGGGCAGCGCGCGAAAGATTCGCGTGAGACGCACGACGATCGTCTGTGCGCAGCCCGCGAGGATCACGAAGTGCGTCCAGTCGAGCACGGACCAGCCGCCGTACCAGAACGGCTTGTTCTGCAACACGAGGATCATCGTGACGATCGCGCCGATGCTCATCGCGACGATGCGCCACGGCTTGGCCATCACGCCGCTGAACTCGCGCTGCACGCCGACGGCCTGCCCGAACAGTCCGACGTACGCGACGACGACGGCCGCGATCGCGACCCAGTACGCGATGATCGTGTTGCACCAGCCGCTGTGTGCGATGCCCGCGAAGATCAGGACGTCGCTCACGCGATCGGGCAGGTCGTTGACGATCTCGCCCTTCTTCGACGCCTTGCCTGCCGCGAGCGCGACCATGCCGTCGAACATGTTCAGCCAGAGTCGCAGCATCGCGAATGCGACGCCGAGAATCAGGTAGCGCGGGTGCGTGCGCGAGGTCCAGAAGAGCGCGGCGGCGATCGCGGCGCAGACGATGGAGAGGTACGAGAAGACGTCCGGATGGATGCCCATCTTCACGGCGATCCCGACTGCCCCATGGGCGGTCTTGCGGAACATGCCGGCGATGGGACGGCGCGAGGCCGGTTCGTACGCGCTCACTGTTCGAGCTCCATGTGCGCGGGGACGGTTACGCGCAGCACCGCTTCCTGATGGAAGCGTTTGCGATATTCGGCGGCGATCTGCTCCACGGCCAGATCGAGTTTCGGATCGTTGGCGCGCACGAATTCGAGAATCATCACGTCCTCATTGCCGCCTTTCCACTGTCCCTTCGCGCGCCACACGGTGAATCCCTGCGGAAACCGCGGCGACACGACCTCGTCGATGAACGCATCGAGCTCCGGCTGCGAGATCTCCCCGCCGGCCGGAATCGAGAGTCCGCAGAACAGCCGATCGGAGACGACGCTGTTCGTGGCGCAGGCGACGAACAACAGAGCCGCAAGTAACGGTGCACGACGCATGGGAGGATTGTAGACGGTTGACGGTTGGCAGTTGGCGGTTGGCGGGAGAACGAGGCAGCATCACGGCAAGCGCGCACACACGAAACCGCCAACTGCCAACTGCCAACCGCCAACTCTTATACTCAACTCCAATGCGCTTCCTCCTCGCCCTCCTGATCGCGCTCCCCTTGCAGGCCGCGGACGTTCACGTCTCCGCGGCGGCGAGTCTCAGCGATGCGCTCACGGAGATCGCGAAGAGCTACGAGGCGCAATCGGGCGATCGCATCGTCTTCAACTTCGGGGCGTCGAGCACGCTCGCGCGGCAGATCGAGTTGGGCGCGCCCGCCGATCTTTTTCTCTCCGCGGACGAGGCGAAGATGGACGCGCTCGCGAACGCCGGACTGATCGATGCGAAGTCGCGCGTGAGCCGGTTGTCGAACACGCTCGTCATCGTCACGAACGGTGAGCGCATCGAACATCCGCGGCGTCTCGTCGCAGTCCGGCGTGTTGCGCTCGCGGAGCCATACAGCGTTCCCGCCGGGATCTACGCGCGCGAGTGGCTCGAGTCGTTGAAACTCTGGAAGGCGATCGAGCCGAAGGTCGTACCGACGGACAATGTGCGCGCGGCGCTCGCGGCCGTCGAATCCGGCAACGCCGACGCGGCGATCGTGTACAAGACCGACGCGCGCATCGCGAAACGCGTGCGCGTCGCATACGAAGTCGATCGCAGCGAAGGGCCGAAGATTTCGTATCCATTCGCGCTGCTGAAGCACGCCGAACAGCCCGACGCCGCGCGGCGCTTCCTCGCACACCTGCAGAGCAAAGCCGCGCTCGCGATTTTCAGGAAGCACGGATTCATCCTCTTGTGAGCGACGTCGTCTTCCTCACGCTTCGCACCGCGGCACTGGCAACGCTGCTGATCGCGCCGCCCGGAATCGCGCTGGCGTGGCTGCTCGCGCGTCGCGACTGGCGCGGCAAGGCGCTCGTCGAAACGCTGGTCGTGCTGCCGCTCGTGATGCCGCCCGTCGCCACCGGCTTCCTCCTCCTCCACCTCTTCGGACGCCGCGGACTCCTCGGCGTTTTCGACGTGATCTTCACGTGGCGCGCGGTCGTGCTGGCGATGATGGTGATGTCGTTCCCGCTGCTCGTGCGCGCATCGCGCATCGCGTTCGAAGAAGTGAACCCGCGCTACGAACAACTCGCGCGGACGCTCGGCGCATCGGAGCTGCGCGTGTTCTTCACGATCACGCTGCCGCTCGCCGCGCGCGGCGTGATCAGCGGCGCGCTGCTCGCGTTCGCACGCGCGGTCGGCGAGTTCGGCGCGACGATCCTCGTCGCCGGGAACATCCCCGGCCGCACCACCACGCTCTCCGTCGCGATCTACAACAACGTGCAACTCGGCCACGACGACGAGGCGTTCCGCCTGCTCGCCGTCGCGGTGCTGATCGCGTTCGCCGCGGCGGGATCGGCCGAACTGCTCTTGCGAAGGAGGCCGCGTGAGTCTCGTCATTCGTGACGTCGTGCTCCCGCTCTCCGACTTCGCCCTCGAAGTCACGATCGAGATGCACGCCCGCACCACCGCGCTTCTCGGACCATCGGGCGCGGGCAAAACATCGCTGCTCGAAGTCGTCGCCGGATTGCGCACACCCGTCGCGGGACGCATCGAGCTCAATGGCCGCGTCGTCTTCGATCGCGAGACGAACGTGCCGCCGCGACTGCGACGCGTCGGCTACGTCGCGCAAGACGACGCGCTGTTTCCGCATCTCTCCGTGCGTCAGAACGTGCACTACGGCGCGACTCGCGCACCCAAACACGCGCATGCGATCGACGTGCTCGAGATCGAGCCGCTGATGAACCGCAGCGTCGCGAAGTTGTCGGGCGGCGAGCGCAAACGGGTCGCACTCGCACGCGCGCTGTTGTCCGATCCAGAGATCCTGTTGCTCGACGAGCCGCTCGCCGGAATCGACGCCGCGCTGCGCGAACGCGTGCTCGCGTACCTGGTCCGCGTGCGCGACGAGTTCCCGGTGCCGATGGTCTACGTCACGCACCACCGCGAGGAGGTCGCGGCGCTGTGCGACGAGATCGTTCTTCTCGATCGCGGACGCGTGGTTTTATCCTGAGCGGATGCTGAAGCGCGCGCTGCTCATCCTCACGTTCGTCGCTTTCTCGCTCTCCGCACAAACACCGATCCGCGTCGTCGTCGACGCCACCGACGCTCCCCGCAAGATCTTCCACTCGCATCTCACGATCCCCGCGACGCCCGGGCCGATGAAGCTCGCGTACGCGAAGTGGATCCCGGGCGAGCACAGTCCGAGCGGTCCGCTCACGGACGTCGTGAATCTGAAGATCACCGCGAACGGCGCGCCGGTCGAATGGCGCCGCGATCCGTTCGACATGTTCGTGATTCTGCTCGACGCGCCGGCGAAGACGACCGCGCTCGAAGTCGATCTGTC
>DASVNL010000634.1:0-1861 GCA_036383875.1 Thermoanaerobaculia bacterium | reverse complement strand
GTTTCAGGGTTGCAGTTGACCATGATCGTTTCGTAGCCGTCTTCGCGCATGGCGAGCGCGGCATGCACGCAGCAGTAGTCGAACTCGATACCCTGACCGATCCGGTTCGGGCCGCCGCCCAGCACCATGATCTTCTTGTTGTTCGTGGGGTTCGCTTCGCACTCTTCCTCGTAGGTCGAGTACATGTAGGCGGTTTTCGTGGCGAACTCGGCCGCGCACGTGTCGACGCGCTTGTACACCGGGCGCACGTTCAATTCGATACGACGTTGACGCACTTCCGACGGCTTCGCGCCGAGCAGCTTCGCCAAACGGCGGTCCGAGAAACCGCTTTGCTTCACATACTTGAGTTCTTCCTTCGACAGGCTCGCCAGCGTGCGGCCGGCCAGTGCCTTTTCCTTCAGGATGATCTGTTCGATCTGCGCGAGGAACCACGGGTCGATCGAGGTCTCTTCGAAGATCTCTTCGGCGCTCATGCCGATACGGAACGCGTCGCCGACGTACCAGATGCGATCCGGACCGGCTTCGCCGATCTCGCGGATGATCTCGTCGCGGTTGTCGGTCTTTTCATCCAGACCGTCCACGCCCACTTCCAAACCGCGCAGCGCCTTCTGGAACGACTCCTGGAAGGTGCGGCCGATTGCCATCACTTCGCCGACCGACTTCATCTGCGTGGTCAGGCGCGAATCGGCTTCGCGGAATTTCTCGAACGCAAAACGCGGGATCTTGGTGACGACGTAATCGATAGTCGGTTCGAACGACGCCGGGGTCTGGCCGCCGGTGATTTCGTTCTTCAACTCGTCCAGCGTGTAGCCGCAGGCGAGCTTCGCCGCGACCTTCGCGATCGGGAAGCCGGTCGCCTTCGAGGCCAATGCCGACGAACGCGACACACGCGGATTCATTTCGATCACGATCATCCGGCCGTCTTTCGGATTGATCGAGAACTGCACGTTCGAACCGCCCGTGTCCACGCCGATCTCGCGCAGCACCGCGAGCGATGCGTTACGCAGGATCTGGTATTCCTTGTCCGTGAGCGTTTGCGCCGGCGCGACGGTGATCGAGTCGCCGGTGTGGATGCCCATCGGATCCAGGTTTTCGATCGAGCAAACGATGATGCAGTTGTCCTTCTTATCGCGGACCACTTCCATCTCGTACTCTTTCCAGCCGAGCAGCGATTCTTCGATCAGCAGTTCACGCGTAGGCGACAGGTCGAGACCGCGCTTGCAGATCTCTTCGAATTCGTCGCGGTT
Organism: Thermoanaerobaculia bacterium; assembly: GCA_036383875.1. Taxonomy (GTDB): domain Bacteria; phylum Acidobacteriota; class Thermoanaerobaculia; order Gp7-AA8; family Gp7-AA8; genus QHVT01. Next base: position 614 of record DASVNL010000634.1, on the reverse strand, counting down.
GTACGCGATACCGCCGCCCGAACCACCCAAAGTGAACGACGGACGGATCACCACCGGATAACCGCCGCTGCCCGTTTGCGTAGCGATGTCCGCTTGCACTGCCAGCGCTTCTTCCATCGAATGCGCGGTGCCCGACTTGGCCGAACCGAGGCCGATCTTGGTCATCGCGTCTTTGAACTTCTGACGGTCTTCCGCCTTGTCGATCGCTTCCGGCGAGGCGCCGATCAACTCGACCTTGTACTTGTCCAGCACGCCGTGCGCGTGGAGATCGAGCGCGCAGTTCAGCGCGGTCTGGCCGCCCATCGTCGGCAGGATCGCGTCCGGGCGCTCCTTGGCGATGATGCGCTCCACCACTTCCCACGTGATCGGCTCGATGTAGGTCACGTCGGCCGTGTTCGGGTCGGTCATGATCGTCGCCGGATTGCTGTTGACGAGAATGACCTTGTAGCCTTCCTCACGCAGCGCCTTGCATGCCTGCGCGCCCGAGTAGTCGAACTCGCACGCCTGGCCGATGATGATCGGACCCGCGCCGATGATGAGGATGCTTTTAATGTCTGTCCGCTTGGGCATAACGCTCTCGCTAATGTATTCCTGAATTCTTTCCGTCGGCGCGC
>DASVNL010000633.1:0-5327 GCA_036383875.1 Thermoanaerobaculia bacterium | reverse complement strand
CGCACGGTGACGATCGAAGGCAAGCCGTCGCTCGTCGCATTGCGCGCCGTGCAGACGCCCAACGGCACCATCGTGCAAGGCTTGCTCACGCCGCTCGTCGACGGTGCGATCGTCGACGGAGCGCGCATCACGAAGTCGACGTCCGGTAGTTCGATCGCGGGTACAGGCTGGCGTGCGGCGTTGGCTGCGCCGCTGCAGACTGCGGAGCGCGAACGCTTCGTGCGCAACTTCGTCGTTGCGTGTGGTGTGCTCTTGCTCGTCGTGTGCGGCGTGATCTGGACGTTGTCGCGCGTCGAGAAGCTTGCACGCGATCGCGCGCGATTCGCTGCGACGGCCGCGCATGAACTGCGCACGCCGCTCGCGTCCTTGCGGTTGTACAGCGATCTCATTGCCGAAGAAGACGAGGACACGAAGCGCGTCGTCTACGCCCGTGAGCTCGCATCGCAAACCGAGCGCCTCGGCCGCGTCGTCGCGAACGTGCTCGAAGTCACGCGACTCGAGCGCGGAACGTTTTCGCTGAAACCGCAGCTCGGTCCGATTGGCGCTGCCGTCGAAGCCTGTATCGAACGATTGCGACCGCAGCTCGAGGCGGCGAACTGTCCGGTTGCGTTGCGCGTCGCGCCGCAACTTCCTGACGTCGCATTCGATCCCGACGCGCTGCATCACGTCGTCGACAATCTCGTCGACAACGCCGAGAAGTTTTCGCGCGATGTCCCCGATCGCAGCATCGACGTCGAGGTCGCGAACGAAGAAGGCGGCGTTGCGATCACGGTGAGCGATCGCGGACCAGGCGTTCCGGAGAAGTTGTTCCGCACGCTCAAGCCCTTCCGCCGCGGCCACGACGCCAACGCCCCCGCCGGTCTCGGCCTCGGCCTGTATCTCGTCGATCGCATCGTCCGCGGTCACGGCGGCGCGCTGCGCACCGAGTCGCGGCCGGGCGGCGGCGCGAGCGTTCGCGTGTTCCTGCCGGCTTTTTACAAAGCATAGACAGACAACGCGCGCGTCGCGACGCACGTTGCTCGTATGCGATACGCGCTCTTGCTCACGCTCTTCTGCACGTTGTCCGTCGTCGCCGAACCGAATGCCGAGGCGCTGCGCGCGCGCGGTCCGGCGGTGCTCGATGAATTGAAGGACGTCGACGATGCGACGCTCGATCAGATCTGCGCGCAAAAGGATTGCCGCTTCTCGCGCCTCTACTGGTTCACCGATCTCGACGCGGCGAAAGCCGAGGCGCATCGCAAGGGCAAGCCGATCCTCTCGCTGCGACTTCTTGGCCGTCTCGATGAAGAAGTGAGCTGCGCGAACAGCCGCTTCTTTCGCACCATTCTTTATCCCGATCCGTCGATCGCGCCGCTGCTGCGTGAAGACTTCGTGTTGCATTGGGAGTCCGTGCGAGCCGTACCGACGATCACGATCGAGCTGGGCGACGGTCGCGTAATTCGCCAGACCATCACCGGCAACAGCGCGCACTATCTCCTCGACGCGAACGGCCGCGTGCTCGACGTGTTGCCGGGCATGGTCTCGCCGGCGGCGTATCGCGCTCAACTGCTCGCGTGGCGAGGTCTGAACGAGAGCACCGATCTGCGTGCGTATCACGGTCGCGCGCTGACGCAACTCATCGGCACGCGCTCGCGATTCATGGCCGTGCCGGCAGTGACGGCATCGCGCGCGCAGCCGACCGCGAAGAACGCGTCGCGCCTGGCGATGACGAAGTCGCTCATCGAAGCGCCGGTGCTCACGCGGCTCGATCCGAAGGCCTCGCTGCGCGAGTTGCCGCAGGCGATGTGGGACTCGATCGGCGAAGGGGAGAAGTCGAAGGTCGTGTTCAGCGAGCCGGCGCTGGAGTTGATGGCGCGCAAGCAACCGATCACCGAGGCGATGCTCGATCAGCTTCGGGCGTCGATCGCGGCGGACACGATCCTCAATCAGGAAGAGCTGCATTACCGCATTCACGAATGGTTCGTGTACGGCAATGTGAGTGACTTCGATTCACTCAACAAGCGCGTATATGCGGAGCTCTTTCTTACGCCGCTCGATGATCCGTGGATGGGATTGAAACCGGCGACGGTGTTCGCCGCGCTGCAGGAATGATGCGGCGGGCGTGAAGCCCGCCGCATTCGCGACTATCGCAGCCTGCGCGCGATGTCTTTGGCGAGTGTCTGATGTTCCTTGAGCGTCGGCAGAGTCTTGCCGGCCCACGTCTTCACGTCGCCGTCCTGCGCGGACGTCGAGGCCTTGTCGAACTCGGCGACGTCCTTGTCGTGATCTTCGACCATGTGCGTCATATACGCCTTGTCGAACTCCGCGCCGCTCAATGAATTCAAGTGTTCGAGCGCGTGCTTGTGATCGCCGGCGAGCTCCGTCGGCAGCGCGAGGCCTTTGGCCGTCGCGAGATGCGCGAGCTCCGCGTTGGCGTTGCCGTGATCGGTGACCATGCGCTGCGCGAACGCGCGCACTTCGGCGTTGGTGGCCTTCTGCAGTGCGACATTGCCCATCTGCACTTCGGCGAGACCGCCCATGCCGGCCTTCGACACGAATTCCTTGTCGTCGTTCGACATCGCGGTGACGCTGCCGCCACTGTCGCCCGTCGTCGTCGCCGATGCGGACGTCGTCTCAGAGACGGACTGCACTGTGCCTGTGGTGTCGGTCTCCGGCAATCCGGACGTGTCTTTGGTTTCCTTGCACGCCGTGAGCGTCAACAACAGCATCGCGAACAGTGCGGCGTATGTACGAGACTTCATTTACTCCTCCTTCGTGGCTTACGCCTCGCGTAAGTGCAGAAGGAGTGCCGCTGCGAGCCTCTCGTACTCATCAATACTGTTGTAGAGCTGGGCAGAAATGCGCAGCAGTCTCTTCGGCGAGTATGGCCACGGCATGAACGGCACTTCGATGTTGTGCTCGTACAGCAGCGTGTCCTGCAACGCATCACCGAAGAACGATGGCTCGGCGGTGGCGTCCGGCAATGGGACCGCGGCCATCGCGCCGAGCATCTCGTCGGGAGCGGGCGCGTCGATTTCCAACGCGCGGCAGAGAACGTCGCGCGCCTGCAAAGCGAGCGCGCGATTGCGTCGCATGATCTCCGGCCAGCCACCATCGACGAGCGTTTGCATGAATCGCAACGAATCGGGGACGCAAAGCCACGGCGACGGATCGCACGTGCCCGTCCAGTCGAACTCGATGAGGTAGCGGCTGCGATCGCGTCGCGACGAATTCGCGCCATGGCTGATGATCGCGGGACGCACCGACGCGCGACGGTTCTCGCGCACCCACAAGAACGCCGCGCCCTTTGGTGCACAAACCCACTTGTGCAGATTGCCGGTGTAATACGCGGCGCCGATCGTGTTCACGTCGAGCGGGAGCAGTCCGGGCGCATGTGCGCCGTCGACGAGCGTCTCGATCCCGCGCTCGCGCAACTCCGCGACGATTTTCTCGATCGGCAGGATGATTCCGGTCTGCGACGTCACGTGATCGATGAGCAACAGTCGCGTCTTGCTCGTTACCTTCTCGAGCACGCGTTCGATAACGACGTCCGGTGACGCGATCGGGAACGGGACATCCGCAACGACGACCTTCGCGCCGACGGTCGTCGCCACGTAGTCGAGGACGTTGCGGCTCGCGTTGTACTCCTGCGTCGTGACGAGCAACTCGTCGTGCATGTCGAGATCGAGCGAGCGCAGCACGGAGTTCACGCCGGTCGTCGCATTCGGGATGAACGCGAGCCCCGCGGGGTCGGCGCCGATGAATGTCGCCAGCTCGGTCCGCGCGGCATCGAGCAGCGGCTCGAGCTCGCGCACGAAGAATCGCACCGGCTCGCGCTCGAGCTGCGCGCGATATTCGTTCTGCTTTTCGAGCACGACGCGCGGCGTTGCGCCGAACGAGCCGTGGTTGAGATAGGTGATGGTGGGATCGAGCGTCCAGTGTTGCTTCACTGGTCCCAGTCTATCGAACCGATCACGCGCACGCCTTCCGCGAATGTCTCCTCTGGCGTGAGCAGCGACACGACGAGATAGCCATCGCGCTCGAAATCGAAAAAGTATCCGGGCTGAACGAACACGCCGGCGTCGAGCAATCGCAGCGCGAGCTCGTCGTCCGACATCACGCGCGGCACGCGCAGCACCGCCGCCCATCCGCCTTCGACCGGCAACGCTTGCACCGACGGCGCGTGCATCGCGCGCAACGTCGCGAGATTGCGTCGCGTGCGCTGCGAGATCGCATCGCGAATCCTCGCGCCGATGCGCAGCAACTCCGGCAGCGCGACCTGCACCGGCGTCGCGACGGAGAGGTAGTTGTCCGCGATCATTTCCAAAGCATCGAGCGCATCGCGTTTGCCCGGTCCGCTGACGCGAATCCATCCGAGCTTGAAGTGCGGCAGTCCCGCGGACTTCGAAAGTCCGCCAAGCGTGAAGGTGAGGACGTCGTCGCGAACGATCGACGCGCCGCGGCCTTCGAGCGGATAGTCGAGGAAGACTTCGTCGGAGACGATCGGCAATCCGTGCCGCGCGAGCGCGTCCTGCTCGCTTGGCGTGACGAACGATCCGGTCGGGTTGTTCGGGTTGACGACGAGGATCGCGCGCGTCTTCGCATCGACCGGCACGTCGTGAATTTCCCAGCGGCGATGAAACTCCATCGCGAACGTGCGCAACGTGACGTGCTCCATCTGCGCGAGATGTTCGAGCAGCGGATACGACGGCGTCGCGGTGAGCATCGAATCGCCGGGATCGGTGAGCAGTTTGAACAGAAACGAGTACGCCTCGCTCGTCGACGCGGTCAGCAGTAAATCATCCGCGTCGCAATGCAGATGCTCCGCAAGTGCCTCGCGCGCCGAACGGAGTCCGCGCGGGTCGGGATCGTACGAGGCGCGCGCCCCACGCGCGAGGGCTTCGGCCAGTTCGTCGTGAGGGTAGGGGAGACCGGCGCGCGTCGGATTGGTTTCGGTGAGATCGAGAACGAATTGCCGCTCGCGACGCGCAAGCGTGAGGGCGTTGACGGGCGCGGACCAGTGCGCGCGGCGCGAGAACATCGTCGCTACGCTACCAGTCCGCGATGTTCGCCGTCATCCTCCGCAACTGGCCGCGGCTTTCTCGATATCCGCGCGCTCGGCCGCGCGTGTCGCCGGAACTTGCGACGCGGCCTGCTTGAACTTCGTCTTGGCCTCGTCGCACTCGCCGCGCGCCGCAAGGATTCGGGCGAGGGTGTCGAGTCGCGTCCACGCGTCGGGCGCCGGCGCGATGACCGCGCGTCGCGCGATCGGCTCGGCCTCGTCCATCCTCTTCTCCTCATACAGGAGCCACGCGAGGTTGTTCAGCGTATCCGCCGCCTCGGGATCC
>DASVNL010000632.1:0-4351 GCA_036383875.1 Thermoanaerobaculia bacterium | reverse complement strand
CGCCAACTGCCAACCGCCAACTGATTACTGCGGTGCCGCAGTCGCGAACCCGACGTCGATCCCCGCTGCCTTGAACATCGTGATCAGGCCGAGCTTGTCCACCGCTTTCGCGTAGGCCTCTTGCGGTTCGATCACTTTCTTCTTCACCAGCTCGAGGAAGCTGTCGTTCATCAGCATCATCCCTTGCTTGCGCGAGGTCTGGATGATCGAGGGGATCTGGAAGATCTTTGCTTCACGGATCATGTTGGCGATCGGCGCGGTGCCGATCATCACTTCGAGCGCGGGGGCGCGTCCGCCGCCGATCTTCTTGCACAGCACCTGGCTGATCACGCCCTTCAGACTCGACGCGAGCATCACGCGGATCTGATCCTGGCGGTCCGCGGGGAACTGATCGACGATGCGGTCCACCGTCGACGAGGCGGACGCGGTGTGCAGCGTGCCGAACACGAGATGTCCTGTTTCCGCCGTCTCGATCGCGATGGCCACCGTCTCGAGGTCGCGCATCTCGCCGACCAGCACGATGTCCGGATCTTCACGCAGCGCGGCGCGCAGCGCGTCTTTGAAAGAGCTCGTGTGCTCGCCGACCTGACGCTGGTTGATGAGGCAGCGCTTGTTCTCGTGAACGAACTCGATCGGATCTTCGATCGTGATGATGTGATCGCTGCGATAGCGATTGACATAGTCGATCAACGCGCAGAGCGTCGTCGACTTGCCCGATCCCGTCGGGCCGGTGACGAGCACGAGTCCCTTCGACAGGAAACAAAGATCGAGGATCTCCTTCGACAGCCCCATGTCCTCGGCCGTCATGATCTTCGACGGGATCACGCGGAACACGCCGCCCATCCCTTTGCGATCCATGAAGAAATTGCAGCGGAATCGCGAGACGCCCGCGAGCTCGTACGCGAAGTCGGTGTCGTGACGCTGCTTGAACTCGGTGCGGTTCTTCTCCGGCGCGATCGGCATCAGCAGCGCCTCGACATCCGCGGCGCTGAGCACGGTCGTGTGTCCGGGCATCGGCTTGATCTCGCCGTCGAGTCGCAGCATCGGCGCCGAGCCGGTGCTGATGTGCAGGTCCGACGCTTTCAGCGAAAACATCTGGCTGAACAGATCGTCGATCGGACGTCCCGTGGGTCGATACGTCGCCGGCGCCGCAGCGACAGGCGTCGCGGCCGGACCCGGCGCGGAGAGAGGAATGCTTTTCTGCGGAAGCGTGAACACGACGCGCGGCGAGCCACCCGACAATTCGGCCGATGCCTGCACGGTGCCGAGCTCCGCGTCTTCGATCGTCCACTCGGCGCGGCCCTTCGCGATCGCGGCACGCGCATCGGCGGGCATCGACGGCACCACCAGTTGTTGGATGACCTGCGGTCCGACTTCCGGACCTTGGATCTCGCGCTCGCCGGTCGCGGTGACGACCGTGATTTTTTTTCCGGTGACCAGACGCACTTCGCGCCCGCCGCCCGCGGCGGCTTGCCGCAAGAGGTTCTCCAGTGTGGACACTACTCCTCCCTGACTTCGGATAAGAACGTGATGCGATTCTTCTGGATGAGGTGGCGGCGGTCGCCTTCGTAGACGACCAGGAACGGCTCCGGCTGATTGGCCCAGTCGAGCAGACGGCTCTGGTGCTCGGGCATGTCGATGTGCACGCGGCCGCGAATCATGAGCGTGCCGCACTCCACGACGACGTCGCGTGCGACGCCGATCTCTCCGTGATCGTCCGGAACCTTCACCGTCAGCGCGACGATGTAGCGCTTGTTCAGCAACGTCGCGCGGCTCTCGCCTTCAATGAGGAAGGGAAGAAACTGCGTGGTCTGATTGAGAAACTCCTCCGGGCGCATCGGCCCGTCATGCCACGCCGCACGCGCGGGAACGAAGATCCGCCCGACGAGCGGACGCTCGTCGAAGTATCGGATCTCTGCATCGAGGGCGACGGTCGGGACGCGTAGCTGTTCCATAAATCGAGCGAAACCGGCCGGATTCTAGCGCGTTACTCGTCGCTCTCGGTTTCGAGCACGTTGTACGCGCGCACGAGCTCGACGCGAAAGCGCAGTTGCTCGTCGTACTCCTCGTCCGATTGCGCGAGCCGCAGCTGCACGACGAGCTTCGACGCGGCGCGTCGCGCGTCGGCGTGCGAAGGGAAGGTCATCACGGCCGCGCGATCAGGCTTCGTCAGAAAGCGCGCGATGACTTTGCGCCCCTCCACGCGAACGAGCCGCCGGAGGAACATCGTGGAACGCCGCAGGGTCACAGGCCGAATGGTAACGAGAAATCGAACCTTCACCCATCCGTTTCAGCCTGGACGCAAACCTCGCGCGCTTCATTCGTAAACTCCCGCAGCTCATGAAGGCGTTTCGACTCGGATTGCTCCTGCTGCTCGCCGTGCCGCTGTTCGGCGGCGATCGTTACATTGTCGAGTTTCACGACGGACCCGCACTCGCGCAGGCGCGTGGCGGGATCGCGCGCGATCGCGTGCGCCGCGAGTTCTCGCGCGTCTTCAACGGCGTCGCGATCGAGCTGCGCGACGGCGAGTCGATCGAGAACATCAAAGCCCTTCCGAATGTCGCGCGCGTGACTCCGGACACGATCGTTTCCGCATTCGGCGATGTCGCGACGATCGCGACGCGCAAGCCGTCCGGACACGCAGGCGGCAGCGGCGTCGTCGTCGCGGTGATCGACACCGGCATCGACTACACGCACCCCGCACTCGGCAACGGATTCGGCGCAGGGAAAAAAGTCGCGGGCGGCTACGACTTCGTCAACGACGACGCCGATCCGATGGACGACAACCGCCACGGCACGCACGTGGCCGGCATCATCGCGGCGAAGTCGGCGATCATCACCGGCCTCGCGCCCGACGTCTCGCTGCTCGCATACAAAGTCCTCGGCGCCAACGGCAAGGGCCTCACGTCGAACATCATCGCGGGCATCGAACGCGCCATCGCCGATGGCGCCGAAGTCATCAATCTCAGCCTCGGCGGTCCCGGCAATCCCGACGATCCACTCGCGCGCGCCGTCGAAAGCGCGGTGGCGCACGGCATCGTCGTCTGTGTCGCAGCGGGGAACGAGGGGATGTTCCACGCGATCGGCAGCCCTGCCGGCGCGGCGTCGGCGATCACGGTCGGCGCGAGCTCGGGCAACGCGATCGCGGAGTTCAGCACCCGCGGCCCCGCGACGCAGAGCGGCGCGATCAAGCCCGATCTCATCGCACCCGGCACCGGCATCATCTCGACGATCCCCGGCGGCGGCACGATGGCGCTTAACGGCACGTCGATGGCGACGCCGTACGTCGCGGCGCTCGCAGCGCTGCTGCGCGAAACGCATCCCGACTGGACACCGGCGCGCGTGAAGTCCGCGCTCGTCGCGACCGCGACGCCGATCGCGAATGAAGAAGTAATGACGCAAGGCACCGGCCTCGCGGATCGCACGCGCGCATTCGCGAGTCCCCTCGGCGTGTCGCTCACACAACTCAACTTCGGGCTCGACGGCGCAGTCGCAGGCGCCTGGCAACAAACGCGACGCTTCACGATTCGCAACGACGGCGCGACACCGCAGACGCTGCACGCAACCGCAACCGGCGCCTCGAACGCGATCGCAGTGTCGATCGTGCCCACGGAGCTCACGCTGGCACCAGGCGAATCGCGCGACGTCGACGTCGCGATCAATGTCGACAACGACGCACTCGGTGCGCCGCTCACCGGCTCGCTCGCGTTCAGCGGATTGCTGACGATCGCCAACGAACAGCAGTCGGTGCGTCTGCCGTGGGCGTTCCTGCGCGCCGCGCGCGCGACGATCACGACGGAAGGGTCGTATCCACAGGCGATGTGGCGCCGGCTGCAGGACGGCTACGAATCGTCGATCCCGATCCATCCGAACGGCTTCGAGGTGCTGCTCAAGCCGGGCCGCTACGACTTCGCGGTGATTGGCGATCGCAGCGGCGACGTGCGCGTGTTCGTCGTCGAAGACCGCCTCGTCGACGGCGACGTGAAGCTCGCATTCACCGCCGCGGACGCGCCACACGAAATCCGCTTCGACGCGACGATGCCGGTCGCGACAGGCGAGGGGACGCTGTACTCAGTCCGCGCGCGCCTGCTGTTCCCCGACGCGAGCGGCTCCGTCGTGTTGCCGCAGATCGCCGGCCGCTCGATTCACGCTTCGTCGTTCAGCAGCGCCTACGGGATTCTCGCGACGGAAGGCTACGTCGACGGCGCCGCGGCCGCGATGGTCGTCGCGCAGCATCCCGCCGTACAAGGGCTCTCCAGCAGCATCACGCTGCACCTCGGCACGCACGACTACAAACCACAACAAGTCGAAGTCGTGTTCGGACCCGACGCGACGAAACGCGATCTCGTGA
>DASVNL010000631.1:0-4020 GCA_036383875.1 Thermoanaerobaculia bacterium | reverse complement strand
CGCGGAGAACGCGAACACGACGTGGGGCGCGGCGTCGAATGGCCAGTCCGCGCTGATGCTCTACAACTGCACGGTGCAGGGGACGATGTCGCTGGAGATTCCGGACTACACGTCGAAGATCGAGGCGCGCGACTGCCAGCTGATCGGCCCGTACTCGAACGGCGTCGTGATCATCAACGACAACGAGTAGCCGGCGCGCAGGCGAGGTCCGGCCTTCCATCCTTGTTGCTATTCCGTCCGGCGGGATGTAATTATATCCGGCCGGACGGAAACAAGAAGGAGACCTCGATGCGTAAAGTGACTCTGTTTCTCGCGACTCTCATCTTCGTCGCGCTCGCCGGAACGGCGAGCGCGCAATGCATCAGCTGTAACTGGCCGTGTACGGGAACTCTGGGCGACAACTTCCAGTGCAACGACGACGGTGAAGGCGATCTCGGCTCCTGCAATAATCGCCCGAACTGCCGCGGATGCCTCGGCTGGATCAACCAGAGCTGCATCTGGCCGCAGGCCGAACTGCAGCCCGCGCCCCCGACGCCGATCCTCGGCGTTGCCCACGTGACGGCCGTCGCCGTCCGCCACGATCCGACGCCTGTCCAGACGTCGTACCAAATCGCACTCGCACGCTGATCGCCGGCCGCGCTCGGAGGACCAATCATGACCCCCCTATTGCTCCTGCTTTTGCTGTTCCCTGCCTCCGAGCCGGCCGGTACCGCTTCGATCCGTCCGGCATTTCAGATCACCGGCCGCGTCGTCGATGGCAAGGCCCAGCCAATTTCCGGCGCGCGCATCAGCGCCGGCTCGACGACGCTCGCGCGTACCGACGCGAAAGGCGCGTTCTCGATTGCACCGCCCGCAAGTGAGGCGATCGCGATCGAGGCGGCGTCGTACGCGACGCGCCACATCAACCTTCCGCATGAACCAGGCTCGCTCGAGATGGGGGAGATCGTGCTGTTGCGCGCGTCGACCATCGCGATCGATCTCTCGAACCTGCGCGGCGTGCGCGAGCTGACGCTCGTGCGTTACGAACAACGTCGCGATGCGTCGCAGGTCGTGAAAAAGCCTGCGACAGGACGCGTCGTGAAATTCACCGGCCTCGAAGCCGGACGCTATCTCGTCACCGCGCGCGGCGCGACCGCGTTGCAACAGAAAGCGCAGGTCGTCGAAGTCGGTGAGGGCGCGACAGAGCGCGTCGAACTGACGATCGATCGCATCCCGGTGCGCGGCTACGCCTTCCTCGGCAGCGAGCCGCTCGCCGGCGCGGACATCGAGATCACGTGCGCCTCCGCCGCGTGGCGCGGCAGCGTGCGCACCGACGCGGACGGTCATTACGACACCGAGCTGTGGCAGGCGAACTCGATGCAGGCCGTCATCACGTCGCCGAAACTCGCGTCCGAGTTCGCATCGGGACATCGCGGTGCGCTCGAGAAAGGCGCGATCGAATGGAACTTCGCGATCCCCGATCGTCGCGTGATCGGACATGTCGTCGACGATGCGGGCGCGCCGGTCGCGAAGGCGTCGGTGTCAATGCAATCGGAGGACGGCGAGATCCGCCAGCGCCTCAACACGGTCACCGATGCAGAGGGACGTTTCCAATACGGCGCCGCGCGCAGCGGCCGGTATCACCTCAACATCGATTCCGTGCAGCACCTCAGACCTGAGACCGTGGAGTTCGAGCTCGGCGACGACGATCCGGACAAACGCGTCGAGCTCGTGTTGCAACGCGGCGCGCAATTCGCCGTGCGCGTGCGTCGCGAAGACGGCACGCCGATCGCGGGCGCAATGATCGCGGACGGATTGATCGAAGACGGCTCGCGTCCGATCGCGCGCTACAAAACGTCCGAGACCGGCGAAGCGATCGTGCGCGGCTTGCCGGATGAGGAGAAGACGCTGTACGTCATTCCGGCGCAGGGATCATTCACGATCGAACACGTGGTGATGGATGCGCAGACGCGCGAGCACGGCGTCGACGTCACGGTGCCGGAGGCGAAGTCCGCGCTGGTCATTCGCGCGCGCGACGGCAAGGGCGCGGGACTCGACAACGTCAAATTCGCGGTGCGCTACAACGGCGAGTTCATCCCGCCCGCGATCGTGCTGATGCTGCGCTTCATGCAGCACGCCGAATACCGCACGAGTCCCGCGGGGGAGGCGCGCATCACCGGCCTTCCGTCGGGTCATTACGAGCTGTGGGCGTATCGCACGCCGGGCGAGGTCGAGCGGTTGTTGCGCAATCCGGACGCGTACGAGCCATCGCTGCAACTCGCGGTTGCAGCCGGCACGTACGAGGCAGATCTGACGTTCGAACAGTGAGCGTTACAATCGGGCAGGGGACGCCTGTCCGATGATCTATTCGTCTGCAAGCCGCGCGCTCCAGGATCAGTTCGATACGCGCCGTCTGGCGGATCGTCTGAATGAGGTCAAGGTCCACGACAGTTTCACTGTGGCCGATCGCGAGTTCATTGAAAGCCGCGACATGTTTTTCCTCGCGACGGTCGATGCCGACGGTCAGCCGACGTGCTCGTACAAAGGCGGCGATCCCGGGTTCGTCACGGTTCTGGACGATCGCACGCTCATGTTCCCGAATTACGACGGAAACGGGATGTACCTGTCCGCCGGCAATGTCGCGCAGACCCACGCGGTCGGACTGTTGTTCATCGACTTCGAATCGCAGCGCCGCATGCGCGTCGATGGAACTGCGCAAATCTCGACCGATGCGTCGCTCATGACGCGCTACCCGGAAGCGCAGTTCATCGTGCAAGTCGAGGCGCGACGCATCTACCCGAATTGTCCGCGGTACATCCACAAGTACGCGCTCGTGGAGCGGTCAGCGTTCGTGCCGCGTCGCGACGCAGAGACTCCGATCCCGAATTGGAAGACCGCGCCGTGGGCAATCGACGTGTTGCCCGCGAATGACCCTGCGCGTAAAGCGCAGGATTGACGCGACTACTTGCCGAGCTCGTACAAATACTCGACGAACGACATCACCGCGCCGTCGATGCCCTGCACGTTTTTGTTCGAGGACTCGATGACGTAGTACTCGTCGGGTGCGTGCGCGCCGCTGCCGTGTCCGAGTCCGAAGTGGCCGGAGGCCAGGGAGAGCGGTGCGTTGGTGAAGATGTAGCCGGGATACGAGCCCGCGTTGCGCGGCCAAAGCACCGGATCGATTCCGGCGCGCTTGAGCACCGCGATCTGCGCCTGAATCAGCGGCGCGCTCGCGACCGTCGCGGTCGGATCGTAGCCGCCGCTCACGTTCACTTCGATGTCGCCGTAGCCGCGCTTCGCGAGATGTGCTTTCAGCGCGGCGACTGCGGCGTCCTTGGTCATGTCGGGGACGAGGCGCATGTCGATCTTCGCGACGGCGCGATGCGGAAGCACGGTCTTGCCGCCCGGTCCGGTGTAGCCGCCGACGAGTCCTTCGATATTTACGGTCGGCTGTGATTCGAGGCGTTCGTTTGCTTCGAGCCACGGTAGATCGTCGATCCAGTGCTGCACGCCGAACTGCTTCTTCGCGCGCGACTCGTCGCGACGCTTGGTCGCCGCGGCGATCATCGCCTTCTCGTCGGCGTTGAGCGGTCGCGGAGTCGGGTAGCCGTCGATGGTGATGGTGTTGCCGTCGTCCGACACGAGCGTGTCGAGCGCTTTGATGAGATGCCACGCGGGACTGTCGACCATCGCCTTGAGCGACGAGTGGATGTCCTTCGCCGGACCGCGTCCCCACTTTTCTCCGCTCGACACGAGCTCGAGCTCGACGACGCCTTTCGCGCCGAGGGAGACGGTCACGATGCCGTCGAGATCCTGTGCGGCGGAGGGCATGAACACGCCCGACGTCTTGCGCAACGCGGCCTCGACTTCGGGACGGCGCACGAGTTGTCCGATGTGCGGCGAGCCGATTTCTTCTTCACCTTCCGCGACGAGCACGAGGTTCACGGGCATCTTCTTGCCCGCACCGCGGATCGCGTGCAGCGCCGCGAGGAACGCCGCTTCCGGACCTTTCTGATTCACCGCGCCGCGGCCCATCATCAC
>DASVNL010000630.1:0-5305 GCA_036383875.1 Thermoanaerobaculia bacterium | reverse complement strand
CAACCGGTTCCAAGGCAGCCCCCTTGCAATCGCGACCTCCCGAATGACGACCATTGTTCTTTTCGGCGGTACGTCCGACGAACGCCATGTCTCCGTCGCCTCGGCGCAGAACATCGTGCGGACGCTCGGCGAGGGGCTGGCCTGGTTCTGGGCTCCGAATGGTGCGGTGCACGATGTCGCACACGCGGATCTGCTCGCGCATCAGCGTCCGTTTGAAGTCGACTACGAGCCGGCGCGCCCTGCGATCTTTCCGACACTCGAACAGGCACTCGACACGCTGCCTGTCGACGATCCCGTGTTTCTCCTCGCGTTGCATGGCGGCACGGGTGAAGACGGCACCGTGCAGCGACTCTTCGAAGCGCGCGGCATTCCGTTCACCGGCTCCGACGCCGACGCGAGCGCAGCAGCGTTCGACAAAGACAAGGCGAAGGCGCTCGTGCGCGGACGCGTGCGCATCGCGGAGTCGCGCGTCGCGCGCTACGAACACGACGTCCACGAGACGATCGACGAGATGCTCTCGCGTCACGAGCGCATCGTGCTCAAGCCGCTCGCCGCGGGATCGAGCCGCGGTCTCTTCTTCCTCGGACGCACCGACGATCGCGACGCCGTCGCGCAGGAGATTCTCGCGCGCCGCATCCCGTACATCGTTGAGCAGTTCATCTCCGGCCGCGAATTGACCTGCGGCGTGATCGACAACGGACTCGGACCGTTCGCGTTGCCGGTCATCGAAATCGAAGTCGACGCCACGCGCGCCTTCGACTACGCCGGCAAGTACCTCGGCGCCGGCACGCGTGAGATCTGTCCCGCGAACATTCCGGAGGACGTGGCCAAGGAAGCGCAGGAAGCCGCGCTCAGCGCGCACATCGCGCTCGGCTGCGACGGGTACTCGCGCACCGACCTCATCGCGGCGTCGGACGGCGTTTACTTTCTCGAGACCAACACACTCCCCGGACTCACGACGAGCTCGCTCGTGCCGCAGGAGTTGAAGGTTCAGGACATCCCGTTCCGCGAGTTTCTGGAGACGCAAATCGCGCTCGCGCAGCGCCGGCTGGCGAAGGTCTAGCGCAACGCGAACGCAACAAGCGGGCGTGGTCCGCGTACACTCAATAAAAAATGACCACGCTGAATCTCGTCCTTGCGCTGCTGCTTGGCCTCGGCCTCTCCGCGTCGACCGGCCTGAACACGTTCGTCCCGCTGCTGCTCCTCGGCGCCGCGGCGAAGTTCGAGATCGCCGGAATCACGCTCGGCGACAAGTTCTCCTGGCTCTCGTCCGACGTCGCTCTGATCGTGCTGATCGTCGCGTCGATCGTCGAAATCGTCGCGGACAAGATTCCCGCCGTCGATCACTTCCTCGACAGCATCGGCACGTTCATCCGTCCGATCGCGGGCGCAGTCGCCGCAGCATCCGTCCTCACCGGCATCGACCCGACGATCGCCGCGATCCTCGGACTGATCATCGGCGCGCCGACGTCGTTCGGCTTTCACACGCTGAAAGCCGGTACGCGCGTCGCGTCATCCGCGGCGACGTTCGGCTGCGCGAACCCGGTGATCTCGATCGCCGAGGACGTCATCTCCTTCGGCCTCAGCGTCATCGCGATCTTCGCGCCGCTCATCGTGCCGGTCGCGCTCGTGATTCTCTTCTGGCTGCTCTGGACGCTGGTGAAGAAGATCCGCCGCAGCACCGTCGCTACTTCGCCGGCTCCAGGTTGAGCATCGTGATGCGACCTTCGACCGCCGGCGACAGCGGACGATTCCACTTCTTCAGTACGTCGACGAGCGTGTCGCGAATCGGACGCGCGTAGAAGATCTGCACGCGATCCGGCGGGATCGACTTCATGAGATCCGCCATGCCGTCGCCGCCTGCCGCGATGAAGTCGGGCATGACGACCGAGTAGAGCTTCTGCGGGTCGAGCGGCGAGCCGTCGGGCAACGTGATGCTCGTGACGCGATTGCGCACGGCCGGATCTTTATCGGCGTCTTTCGCGGCGTCGACGGTGTAGCGAATCCCGCTGACCTGCAGGATGCCGCGGTTGCCGCTCGTCGTGGCGCGCAGCATCTCCGCGATCTGCGCGGCGTTCATGATCACGACGGCGGGATAGTTATCGAAGGGACTGACGGCGAAGATGTCGCCGTACGTGAGCTCACCCGCGGGCAAATCCGAGCGGATGCCGCCGGAGTTCATCACCGCGATGTCCGCGCCGCTCGCTTCGCGAATCGCGTCGGCGATGACATTGCCGAGGGGCGATTCGCCGCTGTAGCCGCGCTTCAGGACGGCTGTGGTCGAGACGCCGAGCTTCTCGTCGCGCTTCGCGGCGACGCGGCGCAGAAACGGATCGACCGTCGCGGCGACGCGCGCGTCGGGACTCATCGTGTTGCCGAGGAATGCGCGAGGGATGAGCTTTGCGTTTGCGGGGGCGCTGCGCGGATCGCATTGATCCGTGCCTTCATAAACGAACGAGCAGATCATCGTCGGCGGACGGATGTCGCTCTTCACGACCTTGTCGTTGTCGACGTCGACCCAGAGGTCGATCGTCGAAAACTCGCGGCTGTAAGCGAGTCCCTGCGCCGTCGGAATGCCGTTGATGTAGTGGCGCATCTGCGAATGCGAATGGCCCGCGAAGAACGCGTCGATCGTTCCGGGTGGCAGCTCTTCGAGCAGATGCACGGCTTCCTGCTGGCGATCGCAGGACTCGAGCGAGTGCGGGTCGTCGGTCTTCGTGCAGCGTCCGCCGATGTGCGCCGCGACGACGATCGCGTCGACGCCCTGCGCGCGGAGTTCTTTCGCCGCGGCAATGGTCGCGGCGACGGGATCGGTGAAGTCGAGAGAGATGACGTTCGCGCCCATCGTGACGTTGGGCGTGTCGGGCGTGGAGAGGCCGATGATGCCGATCTTCGCGGCGCCGCTGCGCACGATGGTGTAGCGCTTCGCCCACGCCGGCGTCTTGCCCGTCGCCTTCTCGACCATGTTCGCGGAGAGGAAGGGAAAGTTCGCGAGTCCGGCGTTGCGCTTCAGCGCGCCGAGCTCATCGTCGCCGGGATTGCGCACGATCGCGTCCGGGCCGACGGGACCAAAGTCGAACTCGTGATTGCCGACGGCGGCGGCGTGATAGCCGAGGATGTTGTAGCCGCGGACGACGGCCTCGCCTTCGAACATGTTCGACTCGAGCGTGCCCTGAAACATGTCGCCGGAGTCGACGAGGACGACGCGCCCGTCGTTCTCCTTGCGGATCGCCTCGACGTAGCTCGCGAGCGCAGGCAACCCGCCCCACACCACGCCGGCACCACCGCCCGGAGGCGTTTCGATGTGCCCGTTGAACCACCCGTGAACGTCGGTCGTCCCGACGATGACGACGTGCACCGGCTCCGCCGGACGCGGAGGCGCGGACGCGCAAGCCGAGGCCAGCAGGAAGAGAACCAGGGGAAAGGACCGTTTCATCGCGCGGGCATTATAGGGATGGTTGGCGGTTGGCAGTTGGCGGTTGGCGGGAGACCCCCAACCATCCACGCCGCGCATGGCCGAACTCTCGTGGTTGTGTGGGGCCTCCCGCCAACTGCCAACCGCCAACCGCCAACCGAAGCCACAATGAAACGCATGCTCCACCAGACTGCCGCCACCGTCATCGCGATCCTCCACCTCGCGTTCATCCTCTTCGTGTTGTTCGGAGGATTCGTGGTGTTGAAGTGGCCGCGGATGATGTGGCTGCATCTCCCTGCAGCGATCTGGGGCGTGCTGATCGAGTTCGGGGGGTGGTGGTGTCCACTGACGAAGTGGGAAAATTACTTCCTGCGCGAGGCGGGGCGGGCCGGGTATGACGGCGGGTTCGTCGCGCACTACATCATGCCGGTGATTTATCCGGCCGGCCTGACACGCGGCCTGGAGATTGCGATCGGAATCTTCGTGCTCGCGCTCAACGTCGTGATTTACGTGAGAGTATTCAGATAGATGCTGACACCAGCAATACCGCAACACCCGGTCGACACGACCGACAAATCCTTTTCCGATCTCGGACTCTCCCCCGAGATTCTCGCCACCATCGCCGAGATCGGCTTCCAACATCCGACGCCGATTCAGGCCGCCGTCATCGAAGACGCGATGGCCGGCAAAGACGTCATCGGCCTCGCGCAGACCGGCTCCGGCAAGACCGCCGCGTTCGTCCTGCCGATCGCCGAACGCCTCGTGCACGGCCAGGGCGTGCGCGGACTCATCCTCGCGCCGACGCGTGAGATCGCACTGCAGACCAAAGCCTTCCTCGATCTCTTCGGCGCGAATCACGAGCTCAACACCGCCTGCATCATCGGCGGCGTGAAGATGAAGCCGCAGATGGACGCGCTGCGCTCCAAGCCCGACATCGTCGTCGCGACGCCGGGACGCCTCCTCGATCACGTCCAGCGCCGCACCGTGTCGCTCGACAAGATCGAAGTGCTCGTCCTCGACGAAGCCGACCACATGCTCGACCTCGGCTTTCTCCCGCAGATGCGCGAAATCCTGCGCAAGCTCCCCAAAGAACGCCAGACGCTCATGTTCTCCGCGACCATGCCGGACTCGATCGAGATGATCGCGCGCGACTTCATGCGCAATCCCGTGCGCGTCGACATCATCCCGCCGGGTGCGGCGGCCGAGGGCATCACGCATCGCTTGTATGTCGTGAAAGAGGCGGACAAACGGAACGCACTCCTTGCGCTCCTCCATCAGGAGCTCGGCTCGACGCTCGTCTTCGCGCGACGCAAGATCGACGCGGAGTGGCTCTTCCACATCCTCGAGCGCCAGGGACATCCCGTCGCCCGCATTCACGCGGACCAGTCGCAGAACAAGCGCACCAGTGCGCTCAAGACCTTCCGCGAAGGCGAGCATCGCATCCTCGTCGCCACCGACATCGCCGGACGCGGCATCGACGTCCCGGGCATCGAGCACGTCATCAACTTCGACATCCCCGAGAACGTCGAGGACTACGTGCATCGCGCAGGTCGCACGGCGCGCGGCCGCGCGAAAGGCATCGTCTCGACGATCGCCACGTGGCAGGACCTGCCTATGGTCCGCAAGATCGAAGAGACGCTCAACGAGAAAATCCCGCGATGCTCAGTCGCGGGAGTCGAGGCGTGGGAAGAGTCCGAGAAGAAGCCGGCGCGCGAGCGCCGTCGCGTCTGAGACTCTCTGTCATCCCGTGCTGGCGCACGGGATGACACCTTGCCAACTCAGCGCTGAATCACCCACTCGCGATCGGTCCCGTCCGCCGTCAGCACCGTGTCGTCCTTCGACGACTGCAGCAGTCCGGCGCTGCTCCACGTATCCGGCGCGAACGTCTTG
>DASVNL010000629.1:0-5610 GCA_036383875.1 Thermoanaerobaculia bacterium | reverse complement strand
CACATGCTCGACCTCGGCATGACCGACGAAGCCACGACGAAGCTCGCCGTCGGCACGATCATCCGCAGCGCGAAAGCGCAGGCGGAGCTCATCGACGATCTGCTCGACCTCTCGCGCGTCGTCGCGGGGACGTTGCGGCTCAACATCGCCGACGTCGATCTCGCGCGACTCGTCGCGGAGGTCGTGCTCGCTGCGAAACCGGCGGCCGACGCGAAGTCGATTCAACTCGAGCTCGCGTCGCCGTCGCAGCCGGTGATGGTCCGCGGCGACGATCGCCGTCTGCGCCAGATTCTTTGGAACCTCACGACGAACGCCGTCAAGTTCACGAACGAAGGCTCGATCTCCGTGTCGTTGTCGATCGTCGGTGGCGCATACGCGCGGCTCGAAGTCACGGACACAGGACGCGGCATCGATCCGGCGTTTCTGCCGCACGTGTGGGATCGCTTCCGGCAAGCCGACAGCAGCACGTCGCGCGAGTTCGGCGGTCTTGGCCTCGGGCTCGCGGTCGTGAAGAATCTCGTCGAGATGCACGGCGGCGTCGCGATCGCAGGCAGCGCGGGACTCGGGCACGGCGCAACGTTTCGCGTCGACCTTCCGCTCGCCCGCGTGCTGCCGTTGCCAGCGTCCGAAGAGCGGCCCGTGGACACCGGAAGGCTCGCCGGCAAACGCATTCTCGTCGTCGATGACGACGAAGACGCGCGACTCGTGCTCGCGGCGATGCTGCGTCAGGACGGCGCGACTGTGACCGGCGTGGCGAGTGCGGACGAGGCGATGCAACAGTTCGCGTTGCAGCGTTTCGATGCCGTGCTGAGCGACCTCGCGATGCCTGGCGAAGACGGCTATTCGCTCGTGCGACGCCTGCACGCGCTGCGCGACGTGCCGGTCATCGCGGTCTCGGCGATCGGCACCGGTGCGGACGATCGGAAGCGCGCGATCGGCGCGGGTTTCGCAGAATTCGTCCGAAAACCGGTCGATCCCGATGAATTAGTGGCAACGGTTGCTGGGTTGTCGTGACATCCGGGCACGCTTTTCGTTACTTTCGTAACAGCCCTCGCGTAGAGCTACAAAGATGACGAATCCGCAACCGCTTCCCGTATCGCGCTCGCTCGAAGGAATCACTGCGCTTCAGGAGAACGTCGAGCGCGTGATTCGCGGCAAAGCCGAGGTCGTGCAGTTTTGCATCGCGGCCCTTTTGGCGAAGGGACACATCCTGCTCGAGGACGTCCCCGGAGTCGGCAAGACGACGCTAGCGCACGCACTCGCGCGATCCGTATCGCTCGACTTCCAGCGCATCCAGTTCACGAGCGACCTGCTGCCCGCAGACATCGTCGGCGTCACGATCTACAACCAGGATCTGCAGGAGTTCGAATTCGTCTCCGGCCCGGTCTTCACGAACGTGTTGCTCGCGGACGAGATCAATCGCGCGACGCCGAAGTCGCAGTCCGCGCTGCTCGAGGCGATGAGCGAAGGAACGATCACGATCGAGAAGCGGCACATGGCGCTGCCCGATCCGTTCCTCGTCATCGCGACGCAGAATCCGATCGAGCATGTCGGCACGTATCCGCTGCCCGAGTCGCAGCTCGATCGCTTTCTGATGAAGCTGACGATCGGCTATCCGAACGCGAACGACGAGAAGAAACTGCTGCGCGCGGGCGGCGCGCAAGACGCACTCGAACATCTGAAGCCCGTGCTCGACGCGGAACAAGTGCGCGAGTTGCAGGCGCGCGTCTCGGACGTGCACGTGAGCGAGCCGCTGGTCGAGTATCTGATGAGCATCGTGCAGACCACGCGGACGCACGCCGAAGTCGCGCTCGGCGTTTCGACGCGCGGCGCGCTGACGTACTTCAAGGCCGCGCAGGCGCTGGCGATGGTGAATGGCCGCGACTTCGTGATCCCCGAGGACATCAAGAGGCTGGCGGGGCCGGTGTTGTCGCATCGCATCGTGATGAAGGACCGTCGCATCGCGCGCGGCGATCAGAGCGCGGAAGCGCGGTTCATCGCGCGCGTCGTGAGCGAGCTCGCAGTTCCTCGGTAGATCCGATGAAACACGAATGGGAGTTCGACGGCGTCGTGCGCCTGACGAAAGTCGGCACGGCGTACATCCTCTCGACGGTCGTGCTCGCGATCGCCGCGGTGAACACGGGCAACAACGCGCTCTACATCGGCGTCGCGTTCATGCTCGGCTGCCTCTTGCTTTCCGGCATGGCGTCGAAGGGCGGACTCAAACAGCTCGAGCTCGAGATCGCGGGATTCGATGAGGCGTGGGCCGGTCGCGTCGCGGATGGTCATCTGCGCATTCGCAATCGCTCGCGACTCTGGGCCGTACGCGACGTGATCCTCGTCTCCGACGCATTCGCAAACGCGGTGCTCGTACCGCTCGTGCCGCGTCGCGGCGAAGTCGCGGTCGAGATTCCGTTCCTCTTTCCGCGCCGCGGTCTCGCGCGCGTCAGCGCGATCGACTCGTACACGCGCTACCCGTTCGGCTTCGTGCTGAAGAAGCGACGCCTGCGCGTGTCGAGTGAGGTGGTCGTGCTGCCGCGCATCCTCGAAGACGGCGAGCGATCGGAGATCTTCGCGCCGGCGAGCGGCGATCACTCGAGCTCGAATCGCTCCGGACCCGGCACGGAGATCCACGCGTTCCGCGAGTTCGCCCGCGGCGACTCGCTCCGCCATGTCCACTGGAAAAAGTCCGCAAGCCTCGGCCGGTGGATCATGAAGCAGACCGCAGTCGAGACGTCGCGCTCCGTGCACGTCGTCGTCGATCCTTACCAATCGGTACGCACGAGCGATGACGACTTCGAGGAGATGATCACCGCCGCCGCGACGTTCGTGTATCACGCGGTGCGGAATGGTCTCGACGTCACGCTGTCGCTGCCACGCATCAGCGTGCGGGCGCGCGAAGGGGAAACATCCGGGCCGCTGATGCGCGCGCTGGCGTTGCTCGAACCATCGGCCGAGCCGGTAGTGCAACTGCTCGAACGCGACTCGATCGTTTTCTCGATGGCTGCACCCGGCGGATCGCAGGCGATCGTCGACCGGACGATGCGTGACCGTCACGCAGGGGAGGCATCGTGACACGGCGCGGACGCGAGCTCGAAACGCTGTTCCTCACGATGTTCGCGGCGACGCCGCTGTACGTCACAGGGGTGATCGGCGCTGCTCCGCTCATCGCGTTTCACATCGCGATGGCCGGGATCTTCGTGCGCGTCGCGATGGGCCGCGGCCCGGAGCTCTTACCCGCGCGACTGATGCGCTGGCTCGCGATCGCATACGTGCCGTTCTACGTCGTCGACGCTGCGTTCATCTCTCGCGGCGCAATCGCAGCGTCGACGCACCTCGTGCTGTTCATCGCGGTCTATCAGCCGATCGAATCGGTGCAGCGCGGGAATCACGGGCAGCGACTGCTTACGACCGCACTGATCTTCGTCGCGAGTCTCGCGACGTCGACGCACATCACGATCGTGTTGTTCGTCGCGGCGTTCGCGTTCCTGATGTTCCGGCAACTCATCTACATCAGTCACATCGAAGCGGTGCGCTCGATCGACGTGCCGTACGCGGAGCCACCATCCTCGCGCGCCGCCGCGTTCTATCTCGTCGGCGCGGCAGTGATCGGCGCGGCGATGTTCCCGTTCCTGCCACGCGTCCGCAATCCGTTCGTGCAGGGGATCAGCGGCTCGCTGAACGGCGCATCGACGGCACTCAGCGAGACGATCGACTTCTCCGAAAGCCGCGTGACGCCGAACGACACGACGGTGGTCGCGCGTGTGTGGATGAATCAGGACACGCGCCCGTTTTTCACGCCGATCCGCCTGCGCGGCACGCTGTACGACAAGTGGCAGGGCGGGGAGTGGCGGCAATCGAATCGCGGGATGCGTCCGCTGTTCGGCCGCGGCGGCACGTATCGAATCGCGAAGCCGGTCGGGACGCAACGCGAGGCGATCGTGCAGCAGCGCGCGCAACGCGGGCGTCTGTTCTTACCCGTCGGCACGTTCGCGGTGTCGGGCGTCCCGACGCTGTACGAAGGTCCGACGCGCGAGTCGTACTACACGTACAACGACGGCTCGCTCGACATGCGCGTGAACATGGCGTTTCAAACGGAGCCGCTGCGTCTGCAACGCGTAGGGATGACGGGGTATCCGATCTCGCCGGAGATCGAAGGGCTCGCACTGGCAATCGTCGGCGACGAGCAAACGGTCGAGGGTCGCGCGAAACGGATCGAGCAATATCTGTCGACGCGGTTCCGCTACGTGCCGAATCCAGCGACGCTGCAGTCGATGTCGGTCGATCACTTCCTGCTGCGCGAGCGCGCCGGTCACTGTGAGTATTTCGCCGCCGGGATGACGGTTCTGATGAACGCGCTCGGCCACCCTGCACGCATCGCCGGCGGTTTCTACGGCGGCCGGCTGAATCCGCTCACGGGTTACTACACGCTGCGCCGCGCGGACGCACACGCATGGACGGAGGTGTGGGACGGGACGCGCTGGCTCACGTTCGATTCGACGCCCGCCTTGCTGCGCCCCGGCGCGGACGAGAGTATCGGCGCGCGCGCATACCTCGACGCCGTGCTCGATTCGATGACGTTTTTCTGGGACCGCTACGTGCTGACGTTCGGTCTCGCCGACCAGATCACGCTGTTCACGGACATGATCGAGTGGGCGCGCGAACAAATCGGCGCCGCGCGCAGCGGCTCGATCGCACAGCTCCGCGCACTGGCCTCACGCGATTTCACGGTGTTCCTCGCAACGATCGCCGGTCTCGGGTTCATCGCCGTGATCATCGCGCGCCGACGCCGCCCCCTCTTCGACTCGCTCGCCGCCCATCTCGAGCAACGCGGCGTCGACGTCGACGCATCAATGACGATGCAAGAAGCCCTCGACCGCCTGCGCACGATCGACCCCGACGCTGCCTCCGACTTCGAACCTCTCATCGCGCTGTATTCGGCTGAACGGTTCTCTGCGAAGTCTGATCGCCGTCGAGCTGCCCAGTTGCGTCGCCGGCTGGCAGATTTGTAGGGGACGACGACGAAGGGGCCTCCGGCGGGCCGGCACGGCCGGCAGCGCTTGTTGTCCCATCTAACGCGTTCGATGTGATTCGCGCACAACTCGCCAGCGGCGTGTTAGCAGGGACAATCAGCGCTGCCGGCCGTGCCGGCCCGCCGGAGGCCCCCTACGTCACGATCGCGATCATGCCGAGAAGCGGGCGAGCGAGCGATGCATCGCCTTCGATCGTGGCCTGCGGGTCGATCGGTTGCTTTGTGAAGATGCGCCACGCGGCGTCGCCGCGCAGCGTGACTCGCGTCGTCGGCGACTCCGGCTCGCCTTCGTAAAGCGTCCACGTCGTTGCTTCGCGGCTGAGCGTCCATGTGCCGGCGCCTTCTTCGATGATGCGTAGCACGATCGTCGAACCCTCGGCGGCGGAAACGTCGCGATACGTGTGCGGCAGTGCGCGGACGAACGTCGCGATCACCGGGGCGAGGGATTCGAACAGCGGCGGACGTCCGACCGCGTCTCGGATTTGTTGCTGATGGTGCCAGCGCTCCGTCAGCTCGCGTGCGATGTCGAACCAGTTTGGGGATGACTCATCGCCGGCCCACGACACTGCCCAGCGCGC
>DASVNL010000628.1:0-2797 GCA_036383875.1 Thermoanaerobaculia bacterium | reverse complement strand
ACCGTCAGCGTCGGCGTGACGATCGTGCCGTGTTCTTTCGCGAGTGCGATGAACTCGTCGTCGATCGCAACGTCGTCGACGCTGTGCACGAGCAGCTTCGCGCCTGCGCGCATCGCAGCCTTCGCGCGTGCGAGCTCTGTGGCGTGCACGATCAGCGGGAGCTTTGCGTCACGCGCTGCGACGCCCGCGGCGTCGAGCGCTTCCTGTGCGTCGTCGAGATACCAGAACTTGATCGCCTTCGCGCCCTGCGCGATGAGATACGAAACCGCGTTGCGCGATCCGGCCGCATCCTTCACGGGCAACAGTTGCTGCTCGCCCGGGAGATTGATCAGCGGCTGCGCGGCGGTCGAAACGAGCGGACCTGCGGCGGTGATGTGCGGCGCCGCTGTGTCGTCGGCGAAATGATCGGCGAGTCGCAGCGTCCACGAATATCCGCCGACGTCGAACACCGACGTGACGCCAGAGCAGAGATACGAGCGCGCGAACGTTTCGGGATGCGCTTTCAACTCGCCGATGGTCTTGTCGTACGGATGCAAGCTGCGCACGTCGATCGCGTCGGGACGTCCATCCGCCCAGCCGGTCTGCGAGAAGTGCACGTGCGAGTCGACGAGTCCCGGCGTAACCCACATGCCCTTCGCATCGACGACGTCGACGCCCGCGGGCACTTTGCAGTCCGCGCCCGCGCACTCGATCTTGCCGTCGCGAATGACGATCGTCGCGTTGCGCACCGGCGCGCCGCCGCGTCCGTCAATCAGCGTCGCGTTGGTAATCGCGCGCGGCGACGGCGGAACGCCCGGCGTCGCGATCGCGCCAGTCAGGGCGACGCGCCAGCCTTTCGGAGTTTCGACGAAGAGACGCTCGGAGACGCCGAGGACTTCGTTGGCGTTGTAGCGGACGCGGTAGCGATAAGTGCCGTAGACGATGCCCGGCCGGATCGGCGTGAGACGCAAGTCCGTCGCCTCGAGCGTGCTCGGCCACTCCGAGCCCGCGCCTTTCGCGAAATCCTCGTAGCCGGTTGCGAATCCCGCCGGACCGGTGCGCACGAGCTTCTCGTCCTGCAAATAGACCGCGAGATACCGCGCGCGATCCTTCGCGTGAATCGCTGCGATGTTCTCTTCGAACACCGCGCGCGCGGCGCGCAGGTCCGACGCCTCATCGGCGAACACAGCAGAAGCAAGAAAGACGAGCAGCAGCAGGCGGCGCATGCGCGTGATTCTATAATCCGACGCCAATGGCCTTTCTCGAAGGGCATCACCTCTCGAAGACGTATCGCAACGCCGAAGTTCCGGTGGTCGTGTTCAGCGGCATGGAGCTCGTGGTCGAGAAGGGCGAGATGCTCGCCATCGTCGGCCCGTCCGGCATCGGCAAGTCCACGCTCCTTCATCTTCTCGGCGGACTCGATCGCCCCGACAGCGGCACGGTCAAAGTCGACGATCGCGACCTCACCTCGATGACTCCCGACGCGCTTGCTCGCTTTCGCAACCGCAACGTCGGCTTCGTCTTCCAGTTCCATCACCTGCTCCCCGAATTCACGGCCGCGGAGAACGTGGCCATGCCGGGATGGATCGGGAAGATGCCGGAGCAGGAGGCTCTGCGGCGCGCGTCAGCGCTTCTCGGCGAGCTCGGACTGGGCGCGCGGGAGCAGCACTATCCGAATCAGCTTTCCGGCGGCGAACAGCAGCGCGTGGCCATTGCGCGCGCGCTTCTTGCGGATCCGATTCTCTTCCTGGCCGATGAACCTACGGGAAATCTCGATCTGCAGACCAGCGAAAGAGTGTTCGATCTGATGCGGGAGTGCCACAATAAACGCGGACTGACGTCGGTTATCGTGACTCATAACCCGGATCTGGCCGCGCGATGTGACCGGACCGTGGTGATGAATCAACAGCGGCTTCACTAAACCAATGTTCGAAAAATACAACGAGAAAGCACGCCGCGCACTCTTCTTCGCCCGCTACGAAGCCTCGAAGCTCGGCTCGCGCGTCATCGAGTCCGAACACATCCTCCTCGGCGTCCTCCGCGAAGGAGAAGAGATCATCAAAGAGATCTTCTCGCGCTTCAACGTCAAGCCCGAGCAGATCCGCCGCGAAGTCGAAGGGGACCGCCTCTTCGTCGATCGCATTTCCTCTTCCGCTGAACTTCCCCTCTCCGAAGAATCCAAAAAGATCCTCGCCTACGCCGCGCACGAAGCCGAGTCGATGCTTCATCAGTACGTCGGCACCGAGCATCTCCTGATCGGCATCCTGCGCGTCGAAGCCTCGACGGCCGCGCGCATCCTCACCGCCAAAGGGCTGAACGTCTACGGCGTCCGCGAAGAGACGATCTCGATCCTCAAAGAGCGCGAGGCGGACAAGCAGAAGAAAGAGCTGCCGTTCCTCGCCGAGTACGCGCGCGATCTCACGGCCATGGCCCATCAGCAGCAGTTCGATCCGCTGATCGGCCGCGAGAAAGAAGTCGAGCGGATCATTCAGATCCTCTCCCGACGCACGAAGAACAATCCGATCCTCCTCGGCGAGCCGGGCGTCGGCAAGACGGCCATCGTCGAGGGGCTGGCGCAGCGCATCGTGGACGGCAACGTTCCGCTGTTCATCGCCAACAAACGCATCCTCTCGCTGGACCTCTCGCTCATCGTCGCGGGCACCAAGTACCGCGGCCAGTTCGAAGAGCGGCTCAAAGGCATCATCAAAGAGCTCAAAGAGAACCAGGACATCATCATCTTCATCGATGAGATCCACTCGCTGATCGGTGCGGGCTCCGCGGAGGGCTCACTCGACGCGGCGAACATCCTCAAGCCGGC
>DASVNL010000627.1:0-5568 GCA_036383875.1 Thermoanaerobaculia bacterium | reverse complement strand
AACAGATCGAGCGCGCTGCTGAACCAGAAGTTCATGTACTTCTGAATGGTCTGCAGGTCGATCGCGCCGGCGGCGCGGACTTTCTGCGGATCGTCGCTGCGCAGCTCGCTCATCACTTCCGTGCTGCGACGCACGACGCGTCCGATGCCCGTGTCGCCGACGAACATGTGATGCGCTTCCTC
Source organism: Thermoanaerobaculia bacterium (assembly GCA_036383875.1). Taxonomy (GTDB): domain Bacteria; phylum Acidobacteriota; class Thermoanaerobaculia; order Gp7-AA8; family Gp7-AA8; genus QHVT01. Next base: position 5,386 of record DASVNL010000627.1, on the reverse strand, counting down.
GGTGAGCATGAACTGGCAGGTGCGCGCGAGCGGATCGAAGCCGCTCTCCGCGAGCGCCTTCAACTGAAACTTGCCGTCGCGATCGGTGAAGTACGCGAACATGTAGAACGAGAGCCAGTCGCTGATCGGCTCGTTGAAGGTCGAGAGGATGCGCGGCTTGTCCGCGTCGCCCGAGTGACGCTCGAGCAGGCCTTCCGCTTCTTCGCGTCCGTCGCGGCCAAAGTACGCGTGGAGCAGGTAGACCATCGCCCAGAGGTGACGGCCTTCCTCGACGTTGACCTGGAAGAGATTGCGCAGGTCGTACAACGACGGCGCGGTCTGGCCGAGGGCGCGCTGCTGTTCGACGGAAGCGGGCTCGGTGTCGCCTTGCGTGACGATGAGGCGGCGCAGCGTCGAGCGATGCTCGCCCGGCACGACCTGCCACGCCGGCTGCCCCATGTTGTCGCCGTAACCGATCGTGCGATTCGGATCCTGATCGGCGAGGAAGATGCCCCAGCGATACTCCGGCATCTTGACCATGCCGAACGTCGCCCACCCTTCGCGATCGACCGACGTCGCGGTGCGCAGGTACACGTCGTTGTTCGAGAACACCGCCGGCCCGAGCTCTTTCCACCAGTCGAGAAAACGCGGCTGCCAATGCTCGAGCGCGCGTTGCAACGTGCGATTCGTCGAGAGGTCGACGTTGTTCGGAATCTTGTCGTCGTAATTGATGGCGGCCATGGTTTAGATCCTTTCCCAGGAGAAGCGCGGTTTCGTTCCGCTGCCGAACAGCTTGAGTGCGCCCTGCTCGCCGATGGCGTTCGGGCGGATGAAGATCCAGTTTTGCCACGCGGAGAGGCGGCCGAAGATTTTCGTCGCGAGCGTTTCCTGTCCCGCGAAACGCAGACTCGCCTCCATGCCCGTGAGTGCATCGGGCGAGAGCGACGCGCGCTCTTCGATCGCGAGACGCAGCTCGTCGTCCCAATCGAGTTCGTCGGGCGCGAAGGTCACGAGCCCCGCATCGAGCGCGCCCTCGGAATCGAAGCGCGTTTCCTGCTCGATCACCGGCATGCGTCCGAAGCGCGTTTCCAATCTGGTCAACCCGTTGACCATCGGCAGCGGGCCGAAGTTCATCACGCTCAGCGCGATCTCCGGGCCGTTCTCTTCCGCGAGCAACATGTACGAGCGGTCCGCCGCGAGCGCGAGCTCGAACAGCGTCCCCGCGAAGCACGAGCCGGGATCGATGACCGCGTAGATGCTGCGCGACGAAACATCGAGTCGCGCGATCGTGCGGCGCATCGTGCCGATCGTCTCGCGCACGAACCAGTGATCCTTGTTCGCGTCGAGCGCACGGTCGATGCGCAGCATCGCGTCGATGTCGCCCTTCGTTTTGACGACCCAGATCCCGGCCTCGCGCACGTTGGTGCGGAGATGGAGGATCGCGTCGTCGAGCTCGCGCGACATCGCGAGCGGCCACCACTGCGCGCCGCGCGCGAGGATCGCGTCGACGTCGATCGCCTCGTCGCCCGACGGCGCGCTCACCGTGATGGTGATCGTCCGCGCCTCGGCGTCGACGGCGACGTCGACATGTTCGTAGTGAATGCCTTTGTCGTCGAACGTGCGCTTGAGCGGCGTGAGCTCGATGCCCTTCGCGTCGCTCGGACGATCGGTCTGCGCGGCGAGCGCCTTCGCGCGCTCCTGCACTTTCTCGACGAACGCGCGCGGCGGTACGACTTCGTCGACCAGTCCCCACGCTTTCGCCTTCGCACCGCCGAGTCCCTCGGCCGTCGTGCAGAACACGTCGGCGAGATCGCGGCGCACTGCGCGCTTGTCGACCAGTCGCGTGAGTCCGCCCGTGCCCGGCAGCACCGCGAGCAGCGGCACCTCGGGAAAGCTGACCGTCGACGAGCGGTCGTCGACGAGCACGATCTCGTCGCAGGCGAGGGCGAGCTCGTAACCGCCGCCCGCGGCCGTGCCGTTCACCGCGGCCAGGAACTTCAAGCCGGAGTGCCGCGACGAGTCCTCGATGCCGTTGCGCGTCTCGTTCGTGAACTTGCAGAAGTTCACTTTCGTGGCGTGCGTGGCCTTCGAGAGCATGTAGATGTTCGCGCCCGCGCAGAACATGCGCTCCTTGTTCGACGCGAGGACGACCGCGCCGACTTCGGGATGTTCGAAGCGGATGCGATCGAGCGCGTCGCGGAGCTCGATGTCCACGCCGAGGTCGTAGGAGTTGAGTTTGAGTTTGTAGCCTTCGTCGATGCCGGCGTCTTCGTTGACGTCCATCGCGATCGTGGCGACGGGGCCGTCGAAGGTGAGTTTCCAGTGCTTGTAGCTGCCGGGCTCACGGTCGAATGTGATCATGCGTACTCCAAAGCGAGATGCGGAATTATAATTCCGGTTTCCTGGCAAGCAAGAGAGATGCGGTCTCCTGCACGGTCTTTCCTGTCGTGTCGATGGCGAGGTCGGCCTTCGCGTACAACTCGCTCCGTTCGTCGAGTATGCGCCGGAGATCCTCCATCGCTTGCTGCGATCCTGCCATCGGCCGCAAGTCTCCCTGCGCGAGCACCCGCTGCATGTGCTCCTCGGGCGATGTCCGCACCCAAACCGTGAAGCATGAGCGCAGCAGCAACTCGTACGTCGCGGTCTCGCTGACGAGACTGCCGCCCGTCGCGACGATGAAGCGCGGGTGCGTCGCGAGCAGTTCCTGCAACGCCTGCAATTCGTAGCGGCGATACGCCTGCTGTCCGTAGAGTTCGATGACTGAGCCGAGCGCCGTGCCGGAAAGTCGTTCGACTTCGCGATCGAGCTCGAAAAACGGCAGATTCAGCCGCTCCGCGAGCGCCGCGCCGAGCGTCGACTTGCCGGCGCCACGCAATCCGACGAGCGCGATGCGATCGTCGCGCGACGAGTCAGCGGTGAGGGAGTTGTACGTTTCCTTGAGCTGCTCGGGCGACATGCGCGAGAGGAGCTGGCGCACGAGCGTCATCTCAGGCGGCTCATCTTCGAGCAAGCGCGCGAGCGGGAGTCCGAGTGCGGACGCGATGTGACGCAGTAGAACGATCGAGACGTTTCCCTTGCCCGACTCGAGCTGCGTCAGGTAGCGCTCCGAGATCCCGGCGTGGTGGGCGAGCAGACGTCGCGACATCCCGCGCCGCGCGCGTTCTGCGCGAATGCGCTCTCCAAACCGGCGAAGAAACTGCGGATCGTCCTTCAACGCCCGGAATTATAGTTCCGGAGCGGGGCCGTTCGTGTGTCCAGTTATGCGACATATCGACACGTGTCCAATATTCGATCACGTTGTGATAGGGCTGCAAGAGGTAATTGGTCTTAGATTCAATTACTTAACGCATTTTGGACAGTTGGTCACGATCTTGGACTAGGAGGAAGCCAGCAAGACGAAACGGAGAAAGAAACAAATGCTGATCCTCGCCGCTGCCCTGACCCTCGGAATCAACGTTGAGCTCGATCTCGGATCGCTGATCCGTCACCACGATCGTCCCGCCCCGAAGGTCACGTGCGGGATCAAGACGGTTGGATACCGCTTCAGTGGCACGCCGGGACAGAAGTTCCGCTACGCCGGTGAGACCTGGACGGTGCCGAACGAAGGCTTCATCGAGCTGATCGCCGACGCGCGTCGCACGACCTACAGCTACGACGGCCGCACGCTTCCTCTCGAAGTCTGGCCGCTCGATCAGTTCAGCTTCCGCAGAGTTCCGCTTCCGTCCGCCGACATCGAAGCAGCACAGGAAAAGGAGTCGAAATGAACGCCTTCCTCGATCGCACCCTCTATGACATCCGCGGTGGCCGTCAGACCTGGCGCGTGTTTGCGCTGCTTTGCCTGCCCGCGTTCGCTGCGAGCATCATCGCGGGAATCATCCGGCTCGGGTAGGTCTCGCTACGACGCGCGCGTGTGGAACAACTCCAGGTTGTCCACATCCTCGTCGGTGACCGGTTCGAGCGCGGTGTCCATGTACTCGTAGCGTTTCGGATCGCGTTTGATGCGCAGATAGATCAAACGGAGTCCCGCGTAGAGGCGGAACCAGCGGCCGAGTTTCACGATCGATTCGAGCCAGTACTTCGGATAGAACGTAAAGATCGACTCGAGCTTGAAGCCAGGACGACGGTCGCGGCGGAACTTGTAGCGGAACAGGCCTGCTTCGAGCGGATGCACGCCTTCGATGTGAATCGAGCCGCCGAACCACATCATCAGCAGAATCGCATTGCTCGCGCTCGCGCGTTTCGCAACGAGGCGGCGCAACACGGACTCGACGTGCTCCTTCGTGTAGTACGTCTCCCACGCCATCTTGTACGTTGCTTCCCAGTCGTCCTTCGACATCTTCGGATGCGCCGTGCAGACGTGGTTCAGGTCGTACTTGTTGAGATCGGGATCGACGTCCACGCCTTTCTTCATCAGCGTCTGATGATCCTCGGAGCCGGGCAGCGGCGTGAGGAAGAAGAACTCGAGCAGATCGACAGGCAGCTCGCGCTTGATGATCTCGATGTCGTGGCGGATGGATTCCTGCGTGTCGTTCGGAAAGCCGAGGATGTAGCCGGCGTAGGTGATGACTCGCGCGGACTTCCAGGCGAGCAGCATCTTGCGGTACTCGGTGATTTTGTTCTGCCGCTTCTTCGCGCCGACGAGTGAATCGGGATTGATGTTCTCCAGTCCGATGAACACGCGACGCACGCCGGCCTTTGCGCACTTTTCGACGAAGCGCGGGATCTTGTGGCAGAGCGTGTCGACCTGAATGATGAAGTGGATCTTGATCCCTTCGTCGCGCAGTGAGATGAGTCGATCGAGGATCGCTTCCCAATCCGAGTTGCGCGCGAAGTTGTCGTCAGTGATGAAGAACGAGTGCAGACCCTGCGCGACGTTCGCGCGCACGATCTGCTCGATGTCGTCGGGCGAGCGTCGTCGCGACTTGCGGCCTTGCACGTTGATGATCGTGCAGAACGAACACTGGAACGGACAGCCGCGTCCAGCGTCGAACGACGTCACGCCGCCGGCGGTGCGCCATGCGCGCAGCGCGGTGATCAGCGGAATCGGCGTGCCTTCGATGCCGGGGAGATCGTTCATGAAGTTGTAGAGCGGCTTGAGGTCGCGCTGCAATGCGTCGACGAGCACCTCTTCGAGCCGTCCTTCGGCTTCGCCTGCGAAGACTGTGATGCCGAGGCGCTTGGCTTCCTGCAGGCCGGCGTCCTTTCCGTTGAGCATGCTCAGCACGCCCGAGACGTGAAAGCCGCCGATCGCGACCTGGATGCCGCGCTCGCGCAGCGGACGTGCGAGATCGAGCGCGCGCGGGAACTGATTCGACTGCACGCCGACCATCATCACCATGCCGTCGCCGGCCGCTTCGATCATCGCGGCGAGGCGGTCGGGGCGGATGCGCGTGTTGGTTTCGTCGAA
>DASVNL010000626.1:0-12511 GCA_036383875.1 Thermoanaerobaculia bacterium | reverse complement strand
ATCGCGGCGGCGAAGAGGAACTTCTTCATAGGGACTGGTCTCCGGTTTCCACCCACGACTCCCACTCGACCATCGAGCCGAACTCGTTCAGCTCGTCGGACTGCCAGGGATCGGTGGTGTCTTCGGTCGATTTGGTGAGCGTGGGCTCCGCGACATTGGCGACGGTCGCGGTGCGCACGGCTGCTTGCGGCGTCGCGGGCGGGACAACGGTTTCGTTGCGCGTCACGATGACGCCGCCGAGGACGAGCGCGACGATTGCTGCGGCGGCGACGCGCGTCACGCGGGCGAACGACGACGTGCGAGATTCCTCTTTGCCGACGCGGCGCATGATCGAGATGCGTTGCCGCGCCCAGAACGTTTCGGGTTTCTCATCGTGATCGCAGGCGGCGAGCCCGCGGACCTTGCGCTCGATGCGCTCGTAGCGCGCCGCGCAGTCGGTGCAGTCGGCGACGTGCATCATCACCGGCATCGATTCGCCGGGCTGCGTGTAGTACGTCTCGAGCAGATCGGCTTCGCTGTAATGCTGTTTGTTCGTCATGGCGTGAACTCTCCGGAGGAACGCGACGCGCGCCATCCCGACAACTCTTCGCGCACTTTGTGCATTGCACGGAAGAGGTGAGCGCGGACGGTGCCGGCGCGCAACCCGAGGTGATCGGCGATCTCCTCGAGCGCAAGATTCTCATAGTGACGCAGGCGGAAGATGATCTTCTGCTGCGACGATAGTTTCCGCTCCGCTTTCAGAATCGCGGCGCGCAGTTGGGACGACATCATTTCGCGTTCGGGATCGGGACGCTCGTCGACCGGTTCGAGGATCGGCTCGCTGTTCTCGTCGTCGTCGCGAAAGGTAAACAAGCTGACGAATTTGCGGCGGCGCAGGCTGTCGCGCGACCGGTTGATGGCGATGCGCGTGAGCCACGTCTCGAGCTCGGCGCGACCCTGGAATCGCGCGAGGTGCGTGTAGGCCTGCACGAACGTGTCCTGCGTGATCACGTCCGCCTCCGACTCATCGCGAACGATCGCGAAGGCCACGCGGTAAATCTTCCGCTGGAACCGATCGACCACCAGCGCGTAAGCCGACCCGTCGCCAGCGAGCGTTCGCTCGATCAGCTCCTGATTGGTCGGATGCGGCGTCTGATCGCTCGTTCGGAATTGAGCCACGTTGCTTCTCACGGAACTTGGACGGCTGATGGGCAGTTTTGTTTACATGGTAAAGCCGGTTGGCAGTTGGCAGTTGGCGGTTGGCGGTTGGCGGGAGGCCACCACTCGACCACGGTTCCACCGCCAACTGCCAACCGACAACCGCCAACCGATTCAATCCGGTATCGGCCCACTCGCGCGACCCGCCAACCACACTCCCGCAAAAATCATCACCGCGGCGACGATGCCGATCGCGCGGATGGGCTCGGCGAGGAAGACGGCGCCCAGGATCATGGCGAGCGCGGGCTGGACGTACGTGTACGCCGCGACCATCGAGCTGTCCGCGTAGCGCAAGGCCCAGGCGTTGAGCAGATAGGCGAGGACCGTCGGGCCGAGGATCACGATGACGAGGATCAGCCACGCGCGGGGCGAGACGGTGCGCCACGGCTGATGCCACAGCGACCATGCGCTGACCGGGAACAGCAGCACTGCGCCGATCGAGAACATCCGTGCGACGACGAGCTTCGCGGAGAGGCGCTGCATCGACGGCTTCGAAATCACGAGATAGAGCGCGTACGAGAGGCAGTTGAGGATCAGCATCGTCACGCCGAGGAGTGAGCGCCAAGTGCCGGCGAACGTTTCGCCGCCCGCGACGAGCAACGCGCCCGCACCGGCCAGCGCGATCCCGCCGATGCGTTTCGCGCTCGCGGTTTCGTGCCCGAGAAGGATTGCGGCGGCGACGACGAAGACGGGAATTGCGGTGATCAGAGTGGCCGCGGTCTGCACGGACGTGAGCGACAGTCCGACGAGGAACAGCGTGGCGTTCACGGCGACGCCGAGAATCGCGAAGCCGGTCACGCGGCGGCGATCTTCGCGCGACAGTGGAGCCTCGCCGCGGACGAAGAGCGAGAGCAGCAGCGCGGCGCCCGCGATGCGCAGCCATGCGAACGCGAGCGGAGAGAACTCGCGCATTCCGAGCTTGGCGAAGATGTAGTTCGCGGAGAAGAGCAGGGCGACGGTGAATAAAGCGCCGTGGACGCGCAGTTGAGATGGCAAGCGTTGCGACTCTATCGCGACGCGCGGAAACAGACACGCGATGTCCGACACTCTGGCTACTGTCACCGCTTATCGCCGCCGCGACCACGCAGGGGTCGCACAGGCCGCGCTCGACGGCGCCGGCATCGACTCGGTCGTCGAAGAGACGCCCGTGTCGAAGGTCAAAGTCGAACCGGTGGATGCGTTGCGCGCGGGCGATGTGCTGAATCAGGTCACCGCGCCGCTCGACGAGATCGGCGAGGCCGACGAAGCGCCGCGCGGCGCTGCATGTCCCGAGTGCGGCTCGGCCGACGTCGAAACGTCGAGGCGCGCGATCCTCTTCGGCGCGATCGCGGCCGCCGTGATCGGCGTCGCCGTCGCGATCGGCCGCACGGACGCGGCGTTCTTCATCCTCTTCGCCGCGGCCGTCTACCTGCTCATCGCGAATCGCTGGCGCTGCGGCGCCTGCGGCCACGCGTGGGACTGAGCAACTACTCCGATCCTTCGATCCACACGTCGTGATACCGCACGGGCGGCGGCACGAGCGACGTCTTCACGCCGCGGATCTCCGGCTTGTGCAGCACGAACAGCCGTTCGTGGAACATCGGGACGATCGGCGCCTCGCGCATCACCGTCTCGTTCAGCGTGCGGTAGATGTCCGCGCGATGTTCGACGTCGTTCGAGCGGCGCGCCTCGATGATCTTCGCGTCGATCTCCGGACGGTTGAAGAACAGGCCGCGAATCGAGGTCGCGTCGCTGTGGAAGAAGATGTAGAAGAAGTTGTCGGAGTCGGGGAAGTCGGCGTACCAGTTCGCGCAGTAGATGAGTCCATGTCCGCGCTGTGCTCGCGGCTTGCTCGCTTCCGGCGCGGCGTGACGCGTGACGCTCACACGAATGCCGACCGCTTCGAGGTCCTCGATCACGAGCGGCACGAGGCCGGAGTTGTTGAACTCGTCCGTGTCCCACGTGCGGTACTCGACCGCGAATCCTGAGCTCATCCCGGCCTGGCGCAGCAATGCGCGCGCGCGTTCGGGATCATGCTCGTACCCGCGCATGCCGGCTTCGTAGCCGAGGAGTCCGGGCGGGAGGAGCGACTTCGCTTCGAGCTGCAGGCCCGCGTAGACGCGCTCGTTGATGCGCTCGCGATTGATCGCGTAGTTCATCGCCTGGCGCACTTCGATGCGATCGAACGGCGGCGACGACGAGTCATAGCCGATGTACGACGTGTGAAGCTGCACGGTGGTGAGCAGGTAAGGCGCGTAGCGCGGATCTTCGCGCAGCTCGCTGACGATGCGCGCGGGGACGCCGTGCGCGATGTCGAGCTCTCCGCGCAGGAACGCCTCGGCGACGTCGCGGAAACTGCGCAGGTCGAGGCGGAACGTGAGCTTGTCGACGAGCGGAACGTCGGGGATGTAGTAGTCGCGGTTGCGCTCGAGCGTGACGTGATCGCCTTCGATCGCCTCCGCGACCTTGAACGGTCCCGCGCCGACGCCGCGCAGGCGGTAGCGCTCCGCATCGCGCGCTTCTTCCGACGGGACGATGCCGCATTCGTGCATCGTCAGCAGCGAGAGGAAGAACGCGAGCGGCTCGGTGAGCTGGATGTCGAGCGTGTGCGAGTCGCGCACGATGACGCCGGTGAGGTCGCGCTTGCGGCCCTCGAGGACGTCGATGGCGCCGCGCACGCTGCGCAGGATCCACGCGCCCGTCGACTTCGTGTCGGGTGAGAGGATGCGCAGGAAGGTCTCGTAGACGTCACGCGCTTCGAGCGAGCGTCCGTTGTGGAAGCGCACGCCGCGGCGCAGGTGGAATCGATAGACGAGTCCCTGTTCGAGCACTTCCCAGCGCTCGGCGAGGTCGGGGATGAGCTCCGCGCCTTCGCCGTAGCGAACGAGCGTCGCGTGCACGGACTTCGAGATGAAGCCGAGTGCCGACGCCGAGGTGTAGGCGGGGTCGAACGTGAGCCGCTGCCAGAGCATCGTCGACGTCGTGACGCTGCCGCCTTTGTTCGGCGTCGGCAGTTCGAAGCGGCCGAGCTCCTGACGCAGCAGCGTCGACTCGTGGCTCAGCGTGTTCGCCATCTGATTGAGATCGGCGACGCCGAAGTTCGACTCGCGCGAGCCCTGCTTGATGACGTCCATCGACTTGACGATCGCGGACGACTCGGTCGCGAGAATCGACGTCGACTCGAGCACTGTCTGCACGAGGCCCATGATGTTTTCCATGGCCCGGCTGATCGCGCGGCTGCCCGTTTCCTGCTCGGACATCGCGCGTTTGAGGTGCTTGGTGTAGTCGCGCACCATCGTGGCCTGCTCGCCGATCTTGCGCGAGGTCAGCGACTGCTGCTGCGTCGCGACGGCGGTCTGCTGGACCATCTTCGTGACTTCTTCGATGGCCGACGTCGCCGCCGCGCTGCCACGAGCCTGCTCTTCGGTCGCGCGCGCGATCTCGGAGATGGAGTTGGTCGAGCGATCGGTGAGCTCGAGAATCTTGTCGAGCACGTTGACGGCGCGCGCGGTGAGGTTGACGCCGTCGGCGACGCGGTCGGCGCCGAGGGTCATCTGTTCGGCGGCGCGTCCGACGCCTTTCTGGACGTTCTGGATGAGCGTGCGGATCTCTTCGGTCGACACCGAGGTGCGCTCGGAAAGGTCGCGGATCTCGTCGGCGACGACGGCGAAGCCGCGGCCGCGCTCACCGGCCTGCGCCGCGATGATTGCGGCGTTGAGGGCGAGGAGGTTGGTCTGGCCGGCGATGTCGTCGATGACGCGCACGATGTCGCCGATTTCCTGCGAGCGTTCCGCGAGGTCGCCCAACGCGACTTTCGCTTCGTCGACGGCGAACTGAATCTTGCGCATGCCGTCGACGGTGCCTTCGACGGCGGAGCGTCCTTCGTTCGCCGCGTCTTTGACGTATCGCGCCAGCTCCGACGATTGCCGCGCCGAGTTCCGAATCTCCTCGGTGGTCGCATTCATCTCGACCATCGACGACGCGGTCTGCGTCGCGAACGACGAGAAGCTCTCCGTGTTGGTCGCGACTTCGTTGATCGAGGCGACCATCTCTTCGATCGCCGACGAGGTCTGCTCGACGAACTCGGACAGCGTGTCCGCGATGCGGCTCACTTCCTCGATCGACGCCGACATTTCAAGAATCGACGTCGACGTTTCTTCAGCGTTGGCCGAGAGCTCTTCCATGCTCTGCCGCACGCTGTTGATCGACTGGTCGATCTGCATGACGGACGACGACGTGGATTCGGTGGACTGCAGCTGATCGGTCGCGCTGCGCGCGAGGATGCGCGAGCGTCCGCTGATCTGATCGCTGGCGCGTGCGACGTCCGCAGCGAGCTGGCCGAAGCGGCGAATCGTGCGCTCGAGGTTCGCGACGAGTGCGCGCACCGCGGCGGCCATGCGCGCGGACTGCGTTTCCTGAATGATGTCGCGCGTGGGGATCGCGAGGTCGCCGGACGTGACGCGGTTGAGAAGCGTGAGGATGCCTTCACGCCGCGCGAGGATGCGCGTCAGCCAGACTTGGAAGAGACCGATCGAAACGCCGCTGGCCGCGACGCCGGCGAGCAGGACCTTCCACCACAACGCGAGCGACATGTCGGGGATCAGCCAGAGGAAAAATCCGAAGAGGCCGAGGCACGCAATGATGAGACCCCACATCTGTTGCATGCGGCCGAAGCGTCGTTCTCTCATCCAATTTTCGAATATACATGACGTTGCCTCACTGGCCCTGATTTACGATCACCTCGTGAGCGACTACTTTTCTTCGCGCCGCGCGCTTCTCGACGGCCATCTGGCCGCGCTCGCGGCGCGCATGCCGGCGCCGAAGCCGCTCGACGAGCCGCTGCGCCGCGCGCTCGTTTCGCCGGGCAAACGCGTGCGCGGGATTCTGCTGATCGCGGTCGGGGAGGCGTTCGGCTGTCGTGCAGAGAAGCTCGCACCGGCCGCCGCGGCGATCGAGATGATCCACGCGTCGTCGCTCGTGCTCGATGATCTGCCGTCGATGGACGACGCGTTGCTGCGTCGCGGCCAGACGACGCTGCACCGCGAGTTCGGCGAGGATCTCGCGATTCTCTCCGCGGTCGCTTTGCTGAATCACGCGTACGGACTCGTCGCGCAGGCGCACGCGGACTGCCGCCCGAGCCGCTGGCCGATGCAGCAGGTCGTCGACCGCGTCGTCGACGCCGTCGGCTGGGACGGCACGATCGCAGGCGAAGCGGTCGATCTGCACAGTGAGGGCGCAGAGCTCGATTTCGACACGCTCGAATTCATCCATTCGCGCAAGACCGGCGCGTTGTTCGTCGCAGCGGCTGCAATCGGCGGGATGCTCGCGAACATCCATCCCGCGCCTCTGCATCGCATCGAGGTCTTCGCGAAGAATCTCGGCCTGGCCTTCCAAATCACCGACGACGTCCTCGACGTCACCTCCACCCCCGACACCCTCGGCAAAGACGTCGGCAAAGACGAACAACGTCTGACGTTCGTGAAACTCGCCGGCGTCGACGGCGCGCGCAAGATCAACGAGGAGTTGGTTGAGACCTCTTTGACTGCGATCGAACCTCTTGGTGCTGCGCTCCGGCCGTTGCGGGAGTTGGCGTTAATGGTCCGCGATCGCGTTCGGTAGCCGAAGTTATCTGTAGGCGCTACAATGCGCCGCGCGCTTGCTTGGTCCGCGGGCGTTAGCTCAGAGAGAGAAAGTCGACTCCATGCCTAAATCTATGAGACGTGCGACGCTCGTCGTCTGCCTTGTCGGAGGACTGTTGTCTGCCTCCGTCGCGCTGGCAGACACGATTCGTCGGGTTCCGCTGTATCGCACGGGTATTCAATCCGATTACGTTTCGGAGATCGTCGTGCGCAACGTGTACGGCAGTTCCTCCACGGCGCCGGAAATCGTGTCGTGCAGTAGCGGCGCGGCGTTCGCGTTGAGCTACGCGAACGGTGCATATAAGACCGTATGGTTCACACAGCGCATTGGCTGCGTGGCCGTCGCAACAGGCGACCTCGACGGTGACGGTGCGACCGAGGTCGTCATCGGCACGAACGAGGGTCCGGGAAAACCGGGCGCAATCAAGGTTTACAACCCGCGCGGCTTCGGCGGTCCTCGGGCCACGATCCTGATTCCGGGCACCGTTCAGGTGTCTGACATGGCCATCGGCAACTCGGACGCGGATCCCGGTCTCGAGATCGTCGTGTCGACGCTGTCCAACACGTACATTTATGACGCTGCGACGCTGGCGCTCGAATGGACGGCCACTGGCCGCGGCGGATCGTTCGTGGGCGTTGCGGAGATCGATGGAGACGGCGTGCCGGAAATCATCCTCAATGGATCCGGCGACGCGCAGGTCCTCAATGGCGTGACGCACGCTTACAAGTGGGGCTATGTCGGCGGGTTCGGAAACGTCGTGAGCGTCGGTGACATCGACGCGGACGGCAAGGCGGAAATTGTCGGCGGTACCTATTCGAATGTAAAAGTCGTTCAGGGCGACACTCTGACGACGAGCACGTTCGCGACGGGCAGTGGCGTTCAGGCGGTTGCAGTGGGTGACGGCGACGGCGACGGTCAAAACGAGATCCTCGTCGGGGACGATCAGTGGGGAGAGATTCATGGATACTCGCCAACCGGAACACAGCTTTGGTACGTCAACAACCCGGAACACGGCGTCAGCGGCATGGCCGCCGGTGACGTAGACGGCGACGGCGCGAGTGAAGTGCTCTGGGGTGCGGGCTCCACATCCTCGGGTACAGACGCGCTCTTTGTCGGAAATCCCGCGACTCACGCCGTCGAATGGACCACACCGGATCTGGACGGCCCGTTTTCGGCGGCGACCGCGGATCTCGATCGGGATGGTGACATGGAGTTCATCATCCTGACGTATTCATCCGACAGTGGTTATGACCCCGGCATGCTGGAAGTGCACGACCTGCAAGGAAACGTGCTGGCGTCGTTTCTGGCGACGAACTCCTATTACGACACGCCCCTGATGGCGGTCGGACAACTCGATTCGGATCCGGCTCTCGAAATCGTGATCCTCGATAATTACTACTACGGCTCGCGCGTACGCGTATTTGACGGCGTTACGTACGCGCTCGACTGGTCCAGTCCCGAACCGAGCTATTCGACCCCGGGAATCTCGTCGTATGCCCTCATCGTCCGCAACATCGATGGCGATCCGGTGGACGAGATCATCCTGGCGACGACCGACGACAAGATTCAGGTCCTCAATGGCGCATCGCCGATCGTGCAGGGCGCGACGCCCGCGCTCGATGCGGACATCCAGTCGATGGCAATTGCGGATCTCGACGGCGACGGTGTGCTCGACCTCGTAGCCAGCACGTACACCGGCTTCTACATATTCAGGACGTCCGATCTCTCCGAACGCGTTCACACGACGCTCTCCAGCGGGGTGACGAAGGTTGCCGCGACGGACGGCGAGTTCGCGATCGCGACGATCGTCAGTGGATCGCAGACGCTCATCAGCTATTCGGGGACCACGCTGCTCGAAATCTGGCGCTGCACGACCGCGCCATCCGCCACCGCGCCGCTGGCCCTCGGCTATGTGACGCTCGCCGGGACGAAGTGGCTCGCATCCACTGACGTCAGCACCTTCCAGCTTTTTCCGAGCGGCGAGTCGGCCTGTCCGAATAAGGCGGCTGCCGAACACGCGCTGTCCGAGATGTACCGGATCAGCTTCAATGACATCAATGGCGACGGCGCGCCCGAGCTCATCGCCGGGACGGCCAATGGCGCCGAGATCGACCTGATCACGCTCAGCAGCATTGAACGCGGCGATGCCGACAATGACGGCGTTCGCGCAGACGACGACATGGACGCGATCGCGCGGCTGTTCTTCGGCGACGGCAAGATTCCGGCCGCAGGCGCCGACGTCAATGGCGATACGTCGTTGGGCGCGGACGATCTCTTCTATCTCATCAACTATCGTCGCGGCACGGGAGCAGCACCTCCACAATGAAAACTCTTCGTGCAGTCCTCACGCTTTCTGTTCTGTTCCTGACGCTCACTGTGAGCGCGGCGAACGACGTGCTGACGATCGGGACCGTCTCGGCGCCGAAGGGGACGATTCTCGTTCCCGTGTATGTCCGCGACGTGAGCACGACTCGTCTTGGCGTCGACAAGGCCACGGGCCAGCGCATTCAGGCGCTCGGATTTCGCGTGCGGTTTTCGCCGGCGGGATCGATTGCCAACGCGACGTTTTCTCGCGCAGGCGCGCTCCTCAAGACGCCGCTTTATTCGAAGAGTTTCCAGGGGCCGGATTGGGCCGGCTACATTGCGTCGTTCGCCGAGGTGAATAATGCGCTGGCGTTTTCGTCCAATGCGGCGGCGCCGGGAAATCTCATCGGCTATTTGTCCCTGTCGACGTCCGCGAACGTCGCGGTCGGCACGGTCATCAATCTGAATTTCGACGCGGACTCCGCAATCCTTTCCAATCAGACTGCGTCGACGACGGAAACGTTCGCGAACAACGGCATTACGCTGCAGAATGGATCGATCACTGTGACCTCCGGAAGCTGCACGTCGGCTTCGGCGAACGCCTCGATCGACGGCACGGCGGGATCGTGCTTGCTGAGCACGGGCGGCACGGCCTACGCCTCTGTGAACGGCGCGGTCGGTCCGACGTATCAGTGGGGCTATCGCACGACGTCGGGCGGCACAATCACCGCGATTCCGGGGGCGACGCAGTCGTCGTATGTCATCAATGGCGCTGATTTCGACGGCGTCGGGACGAAGTACCTCGTTGTCGTCGTAACGCCGGCTTGCGGTCCGCAGGCGACGTCGAACGAGCTGACGATCAGCATTACGACGGCTCCGATCGTGACGATTCTGACGGGCATCAATGTCTACGCGAGCTCGCCGGACAATTACGCCTCCGTCGACGATCAGGGCAGCGGCGCGACGTACGCCTGGACGATCACGAACGGCTCGATCACGAGCGGGCAGGGGACGCGCCGCATTCGCTACACGTCCGGCGCCACTGGCTCGGTCACGCTCGGCATCACGGTGACGAAGAACGGCTGCGCCGATCCGGGATCGCCGCCGCAGGCGTCCGTGCCGATCATTCCGCGTCCGACGGGCGCCACGATGTTCTACATGATCACGCCGTGCCGCATCATGGACACGCGCGATCCGGTCGGCCACTACGGCGGCCCCGCTGCCTCGAGCGGTTCGCTGCGCCAGATCCAGATCACCGGCGCCTGCGGAATCCCGACCGGCGCGAAAAGCATCGCCGCGAACGTCACGGCGGTCTCGCCGGCCGCGTCCGGCTACCTCAGCCTCTACGCCGCCGACGTCGTCTGGCCCGGCACGAGCACGATCAGCTATCGCATCGGCAAGACCCGCGCAAACAACTCCGCCATCGCCCTCTCCGCCGACGGCCGCATCGTCGCGAAGAACGAAGGCACCACCCTCCACTACATCATCGACGTGACCGGCTACTACAAGTAGCCGGTCGTTTTTTCGCAGGGAGCCGAGGTGGGGATTTTCGCTGTCGCGTCCCACCTAACTAGGGCGACATCTGCGAATGCTCCGAAGAAATGCCGTGATCGCCGGCGCGATCACTGTTTTGTGTACGGTGGTTACGGTCTGGCGATGCGCGCAACCAGGCGACCTTGCCGATCGGCACGTCGACATGCGACGACTTTCCTGTCGTCCGCTGGTGGCGCGCCTTTCGGGACTGCAGTACGCGCCGCTGCCGCGAACGGGCGATTGCAGTGCACTCGCGGAACTTGGCCTGACTGAGCACGCCACGCGTCTGTTCATTGCAGCGCGAAGCGAAAACCCTGTCGCGACGGTCGTTCTGACCGGCAATCGGGAGCGTGCGAAACACCAGCTTGAACGAATGACCGGGCGAAGCGACGCGATGGCGACGACCTGGAGTGACTACGCCGCATTGCTGCACGACAGTGCCGCTCCTGGGGATGCGTTCGCGCTGACCACGGCGCTCGCCGCGACGGATCATGCTCTGGACATCGAGCCGTTCCTGCCGGAGGCGCTGTTCAACCGCGCGGTGATCCTCGAGACGCTGTCGTTTCGCATCGCTGCGTTGAAGGCCTACGACGACTATTTGTGGGTCGATGCGAAGTCTCCATGGTCGGACGAGGCGCGGCAACGGCAACTGGGACTTAAAACGGTTCCGTCTGTTCCTCGCCGTTTCGTCGACCTGGCCGATCTCCGACGGGCGGCGGTGTCGGACGATGTTCTCTTCATCAACGACTTGACTGTGACCTCACCGGAGCTAGTGCGCCCGTTGGCCGAGGCAGCGCTGGGACGTTGGGGAGAGCGCACGCTCGCGCACGATTTCTTGAAAGCCGCTGAGTGGCTCGCAGTGACTCGCATTGTGGGCACCTCGCTCGAGCGGCGATTCGGTGATGCCCTTCTCGCGGAGACGGTCCGAGCGATCGAAACGTCAAGCGATCCGTCGACTCTGGCACGAGCACATGTGGCTCTGTCCGAAGCTCGGTACGTGGCCCTACGCAACGCAGCGAGCGGAAAAGATCCCCAAATCTCCTCGGACAACCCATTGATCAGCGCGCAATTCGCGACCTGTCCCTGCACCAACGTGCGCTTTGGCGATTTTCGCGATGCGTTCGTGCACTACGCTGACCACGGATTCGCTCAGACGCCGTCGCCCCGAACGGCAGCCGAAGCTCTTCGCGATGCCGAGCGGCTCTTCGCAGCGCAAAACAGCCCGATGCAACTCGCGGCGCGATTCGCTGTGGAGATGGAAGAGTTCCGTTCGAAAGACTTTCGCCGCGGGGTGATTGACAAACTCGCACGACGCACGCCTTCTCGATATCGCTTGCTGACAGCGCACATCGAGTCGGTACGCGCGTCGGCGTTTGTTCGCGACGGCCAGGCGCGCGAAGCGCTCACGTCATTGCAGGCTGTGCATGATACCTATCAGCAACTCGGTGAAATTGGGTTCGCGAATCGAACACGTCACGACCTGGCGGCGGTCTACAGCGGGATTGGTGATACGAACGAGGCGTGGTGGCTGCGGTCCGAGACGTTCAAATGGCTTGACGAGCAAGGTGGCGAAAGGCTGCTCGCGTATGGGATTTATCAGGCGGCCGCAGACGCGCTTCGCGGCAACCGGTTCGATCTCGCTCATTCGCTGTTGAATGTGGTCGTCGAGTCGGAGGCCTTCGATCGCATTTACGACGAGGCGCTGATCTGGCGCGCAGCAGCGGCGAACAGTGCAGGACTGAAACGCACCGCGCGCCGGCACATCGACGTGGCGCAACGCGCCTTGCGTTCGAGAACCACCGACCGCGAACATTTGCGAGCCGAGTTGGTGATCGCCGCGGTCTGGTTCGAGGGCATG
>DASVNL010000625.1:0-13123 GCA_036383875.1 Thermoanaerobaculia bacterium | reverse complement strand
TCGAAGGTGATCTCGTGACTCCGCTTCTGCTTGCGCTCGCGATCGGAGTGATCGCCGGACTGCGCGCGATGCTCGCGCCAGCCGCGGTCGCGTGGGCCGCGAGACTCGGCTGGATCGATCTCGGCGCGAACTGGTTCGCCTTCCTCGGCCACAAATGGGCCGTCTGGATTACGAGCGTGCTCGCAGGCGCTGAGCTCATCACCGATCAGTTGCCGAAGACGCCGAGCCGCACCGTGCCGCCGCAGTTCACCGCGCGCATCATCGCGGGCGCCGTGTGCGGTGCAGCCGTCGCAGGCGCGGGCGGCGCGTCGTGGATCGTCGGCCTGATCTGCGGAATCATCGGCGCCGTGATCGGCACACTCGGCGGACGCGCCGTGCGCGGAAAACTCGCGAACGCGTTCGGCAACGATCATCCGGCCGCGATCCTCGAGGACATCGTCGCGATCGGCGGCGCGATCGCGATCATGGCGGCGCTGCGGTGAAGTCGTTCGACGCGATCATCATCGGCGCCGGCCAGGCCGGTCCGTCGCTCGCCGGACGGCTCAGCGCCGCGGGCATGACCGTGGCGATGATCGAGCGCCACCTGTTCGGCGGCACGTGCGTCAACACGGGCTGCACGCCGACGAAGACGCTCATCGCGAGCGCGCATGCCGCGCACAACGCGCGACGCGCCGCGGAGTACGGGATCGACGTCGGCGGTCCGATTCGCGTCGACATGAAGAAAGTGAAAGCGCGCGCCGATGAAGTCGTCGCGAAGTCGCGCACGAGCGTCGAGTCGTGGCTGCGCGGAATGAACGGCGTCACGGTGATCGAAGGGCACGCGCGATTCGAAAGCGCGAGCGCGATTCGCGTGAACGACGACGTGCTCACCGCGCCGCGCATCTTCATCAACACCGGCACGCGTCACGCGACGCCGCGCATCGCGGGAGCCGACTCGGTGCCGTACCTCACGAACAGTTCGATGCTTGCACTCGATCGCGTGCCCGAGCACCTGATCATCGTCGGCGGAAGTTACATCGGGCTCGAGTTCGGGCAGATGTTCCGACGCTTCGGCGCGGAGGTGACGATCGTCGAGATGGCGCCGCATCTGATCGCGCGCGAAGACGTGGATGTGTCCGAGGCGATTCGCGGGATTCTCGAGAGCGACGGGATTACGGTGCGCACCGGCGCGACCTGCATCCAACTCGCGCCGCACGAGCGCGGCGTGAAAGTCATGGTCGACTGCCAGAGCGGCGAGCCCGAAATCGCGGGCACCGACGTGCTGCTCGCCGTCGGACGCGCACCGAACACCGAAGACCTCGGCCTCGACGCCGCGGGCGTGAAACTCGACGAGCGCAACTACATCGTCGTCGACGATTTCCTCGCGACGAACGTCCCCGGCATCTGGGCGCTCGGCGATTGCAACGGCCGCGGCGCGTTCACTCACACCGCGTACAACGACTACGAAATCGTCGCGGCGAATCTGCTCGATGTCGAAGAGCGTCGCGTGAGCAGCCGCATCCTCGCCTACGGTCTGTTCATCGATCCGCCGATGGGTCGCGTCGGGATGACCGAACGCCAGGCGCGCGAGTCGGGCCGCAAACTCCTCATCGGCTCGCGTCCGATGACGCGCGTCTCGCGTGCGATCGAGAAGGGCGAAACGCAAGGCCTCATGAAATTCATCGCCGACGCGGAAACGCGTCGCATCCTCGGCGCCGCGATTCTCGGCGTCGGCGGCGACGAGGCGATTCACGGCGTGATCGACATCATGAACGCCGATCTGCCGTTCGACGCGATCGTGCGCGCCGTCCCGATTCACCCAACGGTCTCCGAGCTCATCCCAACCGTCCTCGGCGAAATGCAGCCGGGGTAACATCGCGCGCAGTGTCGAAGTCTTCGTGGATCAAACCTGCGCTCATCGCGACGGCGTTCGTCGGCGTGACGGTGGCCGAGGTGCGGCGTCCGCTGCGACGCACGCGCGAGTCGAAGGCTGTGCGCGTGACGCGCAACCTCATCACCGCGGGACTGACCGCGGCCGTCACGTCCGCGCTGCAATCGTGGCTGCTCGCGCCTGTCGCGAAGAAAGTCGAGCGCGAACGACTCGGAGTGTTGAATCAGATTCGCATGCCGCGCGTGCTGCGAACCGTGATCGGCGCGCTCGCACTCGACTACACGCTCTGGTGGTGGCATTACGCGAATCACCGCGTGCCGCTGCTGTGGCGCTTTCACCTCGTGCATCACGTCGATCGCGATCTCGATGCGTCGACGGGACTGCGGTTCCACTTCGGCGAGATGGCGCTGTCGGTGTTGTATCGCATGGCGCAGTTCCGTCTGCTTGGACCGTCGTCGTCGGCGATCTCCTCGTGGCAGACGCTGCTCTTCCTCTCGATCGCGTTTCATCATTCGAATCTGCGACTGCCGGTGAAAGTCGAGCGCAAGCTCGTGCGCTGGCTCGTCACGCCGCGCATGCACGGCATCCATCACTCCGACTATCGCGACGAAACCGACAGCAACTGGTCGAGTCTCGTATCGTGGTGGGATCGGATGCACGGCACGATGCGCCTCGACGTCCCGCAGGATGCGATCGACATCGGGGTCCCCGCGTACCAGGACCCGGACGACGTGAAGCTTGTGCAGATCACGGCGATGCCGTTCGTCGCGCAGCGCGAAGACTGGGTGAGTCTCGGCGGCGTCGAGCAACTTGCGCGAACCGAGCCCGACGCGCTCGAGCCGTAGCCACCGCGCGATCGTTACCGCTCCCACGCGCGCTCAGGCGTATCATCGGCCCGATCCGCGTGGGGAAAATTCTATGAACATCAAAGCGAAAGCGCTGCTCGTCGTTCTCATTTCACTGTTGATCGTTCCTCTTGCGCAGAGCCAGGAAAAACCCGCACCGTCGCAGCCGTCGTATGGCGAATCGCTCGAGATCCGGCTGTACAACCTCGACGCGATCGTCACGACCAAAGACGGCAAGCCTGTGCGCGGCCTGACGAAGGACGACTTCGTCATTCTCGAGAACAACGTGCCGCAGGAGATCAGCAACTTCTCCTTCTACGACATCAGCACCGCGGTGATGACCATGGGTGGCACTTCGCTCACGCCGGAGACACCCGCCCCGCAGGATCTCGTCGCGACGCAGACGGAGACCGCGATGTCCGCGGAAGCGCCGCCGCGACGCAGATTCATTTTCTTCGTCGACGAGATGGCCATGCAGGCACAGTCGCGCAACAACCTGAAGAAGCAGGCCGCGCAACTGATCGCGGCGATGCGTCCCGACGATCTCGCAACGGTCGTGCGTCCGACCTCGACGCAACAGGTCGAGCAGAAGTACACGAACGACAAAGCCGAAGTGACGAAGATGCTGAACAAGGCCATCGACACGTGCAAGGCGCGGCTGACCGCGCCGGCATTCGCCGAGCTTCGCCGCTTCCGGCAGGAGATGGAGCACGCGGAGTCGCCGATCGAGATCGCCGCGGCGAAGCAGACCTACATCGACGCACAGACGGCGCGCGTACAGCAGCGCGTCGCGCAGCTTCGCGCGCTCATCGCGTCCGTGTCGTCACTCGAGGAAAAGAAAGTGCTCGTGCTGATCACGAGCGGACTCAATGCGCAGCCGGGTCGCGAGGTCTACAGCACCGACGAACAGCTCATGATCAGCGAGATGAAGAAGATGGGCGATCAGGAGACGTTCGTCACGCAGCAGATGGGCGCCTTCATGAACCCCGACAATCCGAGCGACACGACGGCATTCCGCGCATTCGCAAACGGCAAGCTGGCAATGGTGCAGGCGAACCGGAAGCAGGGCTGGAACTCGACGTACCGCCCGGAGATCAATGACCTCAAGGCCGACATCGACGACCTCGGCCGCACCGCCGCCGCGAATCGCATCGTCATCTACGCGCTGACGCCGGAAGTTCCGCTGTTCCTCGAAACAGGCCGCGGCGCGGATGCGCGCACGCGTCCCGACGTCTCGACGATCATGGGCGACAGCGTGCAGCTCTCCGCGCGCGAAGTGGTGCCGGCGGAGATGATGAATCAGTTGCTGACGTACGAAGGAGAGACGCTGCAGTCGTTCGCGGAGAAGACCGGCGGACGCTGGTTCCGCGGCACCGCCGTCATCGACGACATCTTCCGCTCGCTCAACAGCGACCTCGAGGTCTACTACTCGATCGCGTATCGCGGTCAGGGCGATGCGAAGAAAGCACGCAAGATCGCGGTGAAGGTGAAGGATCGTCCGGAGCTGCAGGTGCGTACGCGCAGCGAAGTGATCGACACGGACGGCGGCGACATGGGCAGCCGCGTCATCGCCGGCTTGCTCTACCCGATCGCGACGGACGAGCTGAAGATGGCGGTGAAGACCGAAACGCCGATGAAGGACGGGAAGAAGTACAACGTCCCGCTCGAAGTGGTGATCCCGGTCGAGAAGATCACGTTCCTCAAAGCGCAGGACGGCACGTACCAGGCGCGCGTGACCGTGCACTACGCGGCCGCGGCGGAAAAGGAGTTCATCTCCTACGGCCGCCAGGAACAGATCATCGAGCTCACGCCGCAGCAGTACCGCGAGATGATCCGCGTCCGCTACCGCTACACCTCGAACATCACCGTCCCCAAAGGCAACATCCGCATCGCCCTCGGCGTCGTCGACGGCACCTCGAAGATGTCGTCGTTGCAGACCGTGAACGTGAGCGCGCCGTAAGGCGCGCTCACATCAAAAAGCAGAGGCGATTACACGGTCCAGCTGCCGTCGGCGTTGAGAGTCACCGTCAGCGCGAATCGATTTGCGGGAAACGTCACGTCCGTCGAGCTGAGGGACGGATCGAGCGCTTCTCCCGGATTAAAGGTTCCGAAGGCCAGCCGGTAATGCGGTTCGGTAGAGTGCACGTAACTCATCATCGGGCGCGCAACATCGACGTACAGAGGCGACCCGTTCATGCCGATGCCGGTCGCGAGACCATTTCCCGAAATCGAGGCATCGGTGCTGATGGTGAGCGAACCGCGGCGCCCCCCACTGCTGACACCCTGGAACGACGGCGACGCGCCATTCCCCAGCGTTGCGAGGTTCTGCGACACGGGGTCAGCGTCCACTTTCGACGAGGTCTTGAACACCGCGCCGGGCCGCAGCTCCATTTTCCCTGCAACGAACTGGTACGCCGTTTCCCAACGAAACGCAGCGGTCGCCTTCGCCGGGACCATCTTCGTCATCCACGCCAGCGAAAGCCCTCTCCCTCCCATCGACACGTCCGCTTGAAACAGGCAGAACGTCCCACTCTTGCCCGTTTCATTCACTGCACTCAGCTCGTAGGTTCGGCTCATTCAGTACTACTCCTTCAGAGCAGTATGACGTTGCGCACCGCTTCTCCGCTTTTTACTTTCGCGATGGCCTCATTGATCTGTTCGAGCGAGTAGCGTTCGGTGATCAGCTCATCGAGTTTCAAACGGCCGCGCAGGTAGAGATCGACGAGGCGCGGGACGTCCGTGTGCAAACGCGTGCTGCCCATGCGGCTGCCGATCAGGCGCTGTTCGCTCCAGACGATGTCGAAGATGCGGACGGGCGCGGTGTCGCGGACGCCGGGCATGCCGACGACGACGACGGTGCCGCCGCGGCGGATCATGCGCATCGCATCGACGACGGCGTTCGGATTGCCGACGGCGACGAACACGTAGTCCACGTTGCGAATGCTTTTCGGATCCATCGTCGTGCGCGTCGCGCCGAACGTTTGCGCGACTTCGAGCTTCGACTCGACGCGGTCGAGCGCGATGATCGGATTCGCGCCTGCGAGCGCGGCGCCCTGAATGATGTTCAATCCGACACCGCCGCAGCCGATCACCGCGACGCTCTCGCCCACTCGCACGTTCGCGGTGTTGAGCACCGCGCCCGTGCCGGTGATCACGCAGCAGCCGAGGAGCGCGGCGCGATCGAAGGGCATGTCGTCGGGGATTCGCACGCATTGCGACTGATCGACGACCACCGACTCCGCGAACGCGCCGACGTTGATCCCTTGCGCGATCGGGTCGCCGCTTGCGGTGTGCAGTCGCGATTCACGATCGATTGCGAACGCGCCCGTGCAGATGTGCGACGCGCCGCTCGTGCATGACGCGCAGCGTCCGCACGAACGCAGCAGCGAGACCACGACGCGATCGCCGGCGTTGATCATCGTCACGTTGTCGCCGGTCTCTTCGACGACGCCTGCGCATTCGTGACCCGCGACCAGCGGCAGTGCGCCGGCCCAGTCGCCGCCCATCAGATGCAGGTCGCTGTGACACACCGCCGCCGCCGCGAGGCGGACTTTCACTTCACCGGAGCGAGGCGCATCGAGCGTGATTTCGTCGATGCGCAGAGGTTGATCGAACTCGTGACAAACCGCGGCTTTCATCGCCTTTCCATATCACGCGCGACGGTGCGCGTCGCGGCGAAGAGGACGAACGCGAGAATCAAACTGAGGATGGGCACGGCGTACATCGCGGAGTGCAAACCCATGCCGCGGAACGGCTCGAGCACCGTCGCGCCGTTGGCTGCGCGACGCGTGAAGTGATCGCTGAGCATGCCGGTCGCGAGCGGACCGAACGACGCGCCGAGGACGTACATCGCGAAGAAGTAGAGCGCCATCGCGGTACCGCGCATCGACGGCGCGACGACGTCCTGCAGCGTCGCGTAGACGCTCGCGTAGTAGACGTACATGAACGCGCATGCGAGTCCGCCGAGGACGACGAAGAGCATCGTGTCTTTCGCGGGACGCGCGAGCGCGGCCCACATCAGCGGCGCGGAGAGCGCGCTCGCAATCGCAGCGACGAGCAGCCGTCCGTCCTTGCGCTTCATCCCCCACTTGTCCGCGAGCGCGCCGCCGATCAGCAGTCCCGGAATGCCGGAGAGACCGTACAACGTCATGGTCATGATTCCGGCCTGACGCAAGTCAGTCCCGTGGTAACGCATGAGCAGCGGCGCGAGAAACGAGCCGAGCGCGTACATGTTGAAGTTGTGCAGCGCGCCACTGAGGATCAGCCACCAGAGCGTCGGGATGCGCAGGAGCGTGCGCCAAGGCGACGCCGACGTCGTCTGCACTGGCGCGACTTCTTTCGTGCCGCGTTCCGGCTCGGCGATGAACAGCGCCGCGATCGCGGCGAGGATCCCGGGGATACCAGCGACGAAGAAAGCGGTACGCCAGCCGTGCGAGTGCGCGACGTAGCTGCCGACGAAGTACGACAGCGCGATGCCGATCGGCAGTCCCATCATGAAGACGGACATTGCGCGCGCGCGTTTGTGCGGCGGATAGAGATCGCCGATGAGTGACGTTGCCGCTGGCGCGCATGCAGCTTCGCCGACACCGACACCGAGGCGCGTCGCGAAGAGCTGCCAGTAGGTGCGCGTGAATCCGGAGAGCGCGGTGAGCGCGCTCCACGCGAACACGGCCAGCGCGAGGATCGACTTGCGTGGCTTGCGATCGCTCAGGCGTCCGAGCGGCACGCCGACGAACGCGTAGAGCAACGTGAATGCGGTGCCGAGTGCGCCGAGGGCGCTGTCGCTGAGCCCCCATTCGCGGCGGATCGGCTCGCCGAGCGCGCCGCCGATCACGCGGTCGAAGAAGTTCATCGTGTTGATGATGAAGAGGACTGTGAGTGCATAGCCCGCGCTTTTCATCGTCCTTCGAACTCCGGCTTGCGCTTCTCGAGAAACGCTCGCATTCCTTCTTTCTGATCGGCGCTCGCGAAGAGCAACTGAAAGGCTTTGCGTTCGAGCGCGAGGCCGGCCTGCAGCGACGAGTCTTCGCCCGCGAGCACGGCCTCTTTGATCTGCATGATTGCCAGCGGCGGCATCGCCGCGATGGTCTTCGCCATCGCGAGCGCGCGATCGAAGACTTCCGCGTCCGGCACGACGTCGCTGACGAGCCCCATCGCGAGTGCATCGCGCGCCGCGACCGGCTCGCCGGTCATGAGGATGCGCATCGCGCGAAACTTCCCGACGGCGCGCACGAGCCGCTGCGTTCCGCCCGCGCCAGGCATGATGCCGACGCGCACCTCGGGTTGTCCGAAGCTCGCGCCTTCGCCGGCGATGATGATGTCCGCGTGCATCGCGAGCTCGCATCCGCCGCCGAGCGCGTAGCCGTTGACCGCGGCGATCACGGGCTTCGGACAATCGGCGATTGGATTCCAGAGGCGCTCCGCGCGTCGCGCGAACATCTCGACGGGCGTGCGCTCGACCATGTCGCGCAGATCGGCGCCGGCGGCGAAGATCTTTTCACTGCCGGTGAGGACGATGCAGCGCGTGACGTCGTCGTTGCCGAGATGCGTGAAGTACGACGCGAGCTGTTCCCGCGTCGCGCCGTTGAGCGCGTTCCGCGCCTCAGGACGATTGAGGCGCAGGACCGCGATCGATTCCGTGGGGCGTTCGAGAAGGACTTCGGACATGAGGCCTCCTGGTTTGGTTGATGGTTGATGGTTGATCGTTGATTGGAGATCGGCCCGCTCGCGCCGAAGTCTTGCTCCTATCAACCATCAACCAAAAACGATCAACCCTCGTGCGATGCGCGCGAGTTGCGCGACCCGTTCTCCCAGCGATTCAAACCGCGGATCGTCGGTCTGCTTGCGGACGAAGCGCGCGTAGATCTGTTGGATGACGACGGCGAGTTTGAAGACCGCGAAGACTTCGTACACCGCGATGTTCGAGAGATCCGCGCCCGACTTCTCCGCGTAGCGCGCGAGGATCTCGTCGCGTGTGAACCAGCCTTCGCGTTTTGTGACGCTCGGGATTGCCCCGTGATCAACATCGTCACCGACGGCGTGGATCCAGTAGCAGAGCAGGATGCCGAGGTCGACGAGTGGATCTCCGATCGCACTCATCTCCCAGTCGAACACGCCGATCAGTTTCGACGGCGCCTCGTGCGCGAGCATCACGTTGTCGAGCTTGTAGTCGCCGTGCACGAGCGTCGCTCGCGCGGGATCGGCCGGGATGCGCTCGTCCAGCCACGACGCAAGCCACTCCATGTCCGGCACGTCGCTCGTCTTCGAGCCGTGCCAGCGTTCCGTCCACCCTTTGATCTGCCGTGCGACGAAGCCTTGCGGTTTGCCGAGAGCGTCGAGTCCGTGTGCGGCGACGTCGATCGCGTGCAGATCGGCGAGCACGTCGACCATGCTCGCGCTGATCTCGCGTCGCAGCGCGACGTTGTCTTTGATCGGCGGCGGCTCGTCGTTGCGAATCACGATGCCGCGACGGCGTTCCATCACGTAGAACACCGAGCCGATCACGCTCGTGTCTTCGCACAACAGATACGGCTTCGGCGCGAGCGCGAAGTGCGGATGCACGGCGCTGAGCACGCGGCACTCACGGGCCATGTCGTGCGCGCGCGGCGGCACAGGTCCGAAGGGCGGACGTCGCAACACGAGCTCGAAGTCGCCGAACGCGAGGTCGTAGGTCAGGTTTGAATGACCGCCGGGAAACTGCGAGACGGTCATCTCGCCGGTCACGTTCAACTCGCGACGCAGGTAGTCCGCGAGCTTCTCCCAATCGAGTTGTTCGCTGGGGCGGACCGGGCGCGTGTCGTTCATCGGTAGAGCGTCACCCATTCCGCGACGCAGCACGGCTTCGGCGTGGCGTCACATTCGACGACGACATTCCACGTGACCTTCGTCCCCTCGCCGTCTTCGATCGACATCACGCGAAACCGCGCGCGAACGGACGAGTCGGCGGGCACGGGCGCGAGGAAGCGCACGCGATTGAGGCCGTAGTTGAGCGCGACGCTGGCCTCGATCTTCGGCGCCATCGCCGCGATCAATGACAGCGTCAGGAAGCCGTGCGCGATCGGCGACGGCGCATCGACGTGAATCCACTGCTGATCTTCCGTGACGTCGGCGAATGCGCGAATGCGCTCACGCGAGACGAGCACCCACTCGCTCACGATCTCCTCGTCCGGCAGTTGGATGCTCATGACGTCCGTTGCAACACGTTGCGCGCGATGACCATGCGATGCACCTCCGAGGGGCCATCGTAGATGCGAAACGCGCGGGCCTCGCGATAGAAATCTTCGAGCGGGGTGTCGCCCGACACGCCGAGCGCGCCGCACATCTGCACCGCGCGATCGATGATGCGGTTCACCGCCTCCGCGACGAAGACTTTGCAGATCGACGACTCGTGACGGATCTCGCTGCCGTTCTCATGCGCCCACGCGGCGTTGAGCACCATCAGTCGCGACGCGTGCAGCTCGATCTCCGAGTCCGCGATCATCCACTGGATGGACTGATGTTCGGAGAGGTGTTTGCCGAATGCGTCGCGCCGTTTCGCGTAGCTCGTGGCGATGTCGATCGCGCGTTGGGCGACGCCCATCCAGCGCATGCAATGCGTGAGTCGCGCGGGTCCGAGGCGTTGCTGCGCGAGCTTGAAGCCGTCGCCGGCGTTGCCGATCACCGCGGAGTCGGGCACGCGCATGTGATCGAACTCGAGCTCGCCGTGACCGCCGCCGCCGTGCGCGCCCATCACCGCGACGTTGCGGATGAAGCGATAGCCGGGCGTGTTCGTCGGGACGAGAAACATCGTCGCGCGGCGATGACGATCGGCGTCGGGATCGGTGACCGCCATGACCACCGCGACGTCCGCGCCGTCCGCGCCGGTCGCGAACCACTTGTGCCCCGTG
The DNA here is from genome assembly GCA_036383875.1 of Thermoanaerobaculia bacterium. GTDB lineage: Bacteria > Acidobacteriota > Thermoanaerobaculia > Gp7-AA8 > Gp7-AA8 > QHVT01. Next base: position 2,522 of record DASVNL010000625.1, on the reverse strand, counting down.
ATCTCCCAGCCGCCGTCGACGCGCTCGGCGCGCGTCTTCATCATCGTCGGATCGGAGCCGGCGCCGGGCGCGGGCTCGGTCATCGCGAAGCACGAACGGATCGTTCCTTCGATCAGCGGCTTCAGATACTGCTCGCGTTGTTCCGCGCTCGCGTGATGCGCGAGGAGATGCATGTTGCCTTCGTCGGGCGCGGAGCAATGCAGCGCGACGGGGCCGAGGAAACTGTGGCCGGCTTGCTCGAAGATGACGCACATGCCGACGGTGCCGAGTCCGAGTCCGCCGAGCTCGGGCGGGAGTTGCGGACCGAACACGCCGGCGTGTCGCGCTTTCGCGCGCAACGCGCGCACGAGTTCGGGCGTGAACTCCTGCGACTCCGCAGGAATCACTTCGTTGCGCACGAACTCCGCGACGCGATCGCGCAACTCGAGCAGCGGCGCGGAGAGATTGAAGTCCATGCGTTACCTCTGCAGGTTCTCGAACACCGTCGCCGCGCCTTGTCCACCGCCGACGCACATCGTGACCATGCCGTACTTCGAGCCGCGGCGTTTCATCTCGCCGAGCAGTTGGACGGTGAGCTTCGCGCCCGATGCGCCGAGCGGATGGCCGAGCGCGATCGCGCCGCCGTTCACGTTCACGCGTTCCGGATCCATGTTCAGCTCGCGCATCACGGCGAGCGCCTGACACGCGAATGCTTCGTTTAATTCGATGATGTCCATGTCGTCGAGCTTGAGGCCCGCGAGCTTGAGCGCTTTCGGCACGGCGACGATCGGACCCATGCCCATGATCTCGGGCGGCACGCCGCCGACCGCGAACGACACAAGTCGCGCAAGCGGTTTCAGTCCGAGCTCCTCGGCGCGTTTGCGCGACATCACGACGACCGCGGCTGCACCGTCGGACGTCTGGCTGGAGTTGCCCGCGGTGACGACGCCTTTTGCGTGGAACACCGGCTTGAGTTTCGCGAGCGCGGCTTCGTTCGTGTCGGCGCGCGGGCCTTCGTCCGCGGCGAACGTGAAGCGCTCGTTCTTGCCGGCTTCGTGAATCTCGACGTCGAGCGGCACGATGCCGTCTTCGGTGAACTTGCCGGACTGCTGCGCGGCGATCGCTTTCTGATGGCTGCGAAACGCGAACGCGTCGGCGTCTTCGCGCGAGACGTTGTATTTCTTCGCGACGTTCTCCGCGGTGAGGCCCATGCTCAGGTAGACATCGGGGCGGTTGTCGACGAGGTACGGATTCGGGCGGAAGCGATTGTTGCCGCGCACGAGACTCATCGACTCGGTGCCGCCTGCGATGATCTGTTCGGCCATGCCGGCCATGATTCGCTCGGCGGCGTTCGCGATGGTCTGCGAGCCGGATGAACAGAAGCGATTGACGGTCACGGCGGGAACGGTGTCGGGCAAGCCGGCGCGCAGCGATGCGATGCGCGCGACGTTGGTGCCGGACTCGCCTTCGGGTGTCGCGCAGCCGAGGATCACGTCTTCGACGTCTTCGGCTTTGATCGCGGGGTTCTGTGCGAGCAACGCGCGAATCACTTCGGCGGCCATGTCGTCCGGACGAGTGGTGCGCAGCGAGCCGCGCGGAGCTTTGCCGACCGCGGTCCGCAGACCGGCAACGATGACGGCTTCATTCATGACTGTGTCTCTCCTGTCGTGTCGCGAAAAAGAATGCAGGTGACGGTGCCGTGCGCGAAGAGCTTGCCGCTCGCGTTCACGATGCGGCCTTCGGCCGTGGCGGTCTTGCCGCCCGCGTGGACGACGTGACCGACGCACGTGAGCGGCGCGTCATCGGGACGAATCGCACGGATGTAGTTGATCTTCATTTCGAGGGTCGTGAAGATTTTCCCCGCGGGCATGACCGTGTTGACCGCGCAACTGAGCGCCGTGTCGAGCAGCGTCGCCGCGAGTCCGCCATGCGCGATGCCGAGTCCGTTCTCATGCTCGGGCTTCACTTCATCGATGACGATCGTGCAGCGACCTTCTTCGACTTCGGTCATGCGCATGCCGAGGTGACGCACCATCGGCGCCCCTTCGAACTCGCCGTGCGCAACACGACGCATGTATTCGAGGCCGCTGAGATGTTTGCGGGCACTGAGGCCGGCTGCGATTGGTTGGGACATGTTCTTTTGGTTGGCGGTTGGCGGTTGGCAGTTTGCGGGAGGCCGCCACCCAACCACGTGGGCGGTGGGTGGTCTCCCGCCAACCGCCAACAGCCAACCGCCAACCGTTTACTAATTCCTCAACGGCTTTCCTGTCTTCAGCATGTGTTGAATGCGGTCCATCGTTCGTTGATCGCTCAGCAGTCCGACGAAGACCTCGCGTTCGAGATCGAGCAGGTATTGCTCGCTCACCCACTGGGGGCTGGTGAGGTCGCCGCCGCAGAGGACGTGCGCGAGTTTCGTGCTGACCACGGTGTCGTAGTCGGTCATGTAGCCGCCCTGATGGAGGACGTGGATGCCGGCTTTGAGCGCCGCGCGGACGTCGCGGCCGCCGATGTAGCAGTTGTCGCCGTTGACCGGCGGCGCGTAG
>DASVNL010000624.1:0-1576 GCA_036383875.1 Thermoanaerobaculia bacterium | reverse complement strand
AATGCGCCGCGCATGACCTATCGCGTTGTCGTAGCACTGCTTCTCCTCTCGCTCTCGACGGTCGCATTCGGCCAGGTGGATCCGGCGGTCGACCCGCTGCGGAATCTCGCGGGCACCGCGCAGAATCCGGGCGAGGACACGCCGTGGGTACGCAGCACGAACGGCCAGTGGACGTTCTTCCACGGCTTCGACGCGCACATCACGTACGTCAGCGAGACGGGTCCGGAAGAGCAGCGCAACGAGATCTTCTCGACGAATTGGTTCGGCCTCGGCGCGCAGCTTTCGTTCGATCGCGGATTCGTGCTCGCGCGCGGACGCGTTTCGCTCGAGCCGTACACGGTGCCCGAGGAGGGATACCCGCAGATCCTGCAGTACGTCTCGGCGGAAAACGGCGGCGAGCTGCTCGTCGACTTCATGCGTCCGCACGACCTGATCGGCGAAGCCGCGATCCACGCAGGCTGGCGTCCGACACCTTCGACACTCGTGCACGTCTATGGCGCGCTCGTCGGCGATCCGGCTCTCGGACCTCCGCCGTTCGCGCTGCGCTCGTCGAGCATTGACCTCGCCGAAGCGCCGTTTTCATATGACATCGCGGAGACGTTTCACGATTCGACGAACGTCGTCACCGCGGGCTTCGCGACGCGTTTCATTTCGCTCGAAGCCAGCACGTTCCACGACGCCGTCACGACCGGCGATCACACCGAGCTCGATGACGACAGCGACGTGGACTCGATGTCGTATCGCGTGACGCTCATGCCGTCGCGCAACCTTTCGATTCAGGCTTCGCGCGGCGAGCTCGGTGAAGACCTCGCGCAGCGCAACGTCACGTCCGCATCGGTTTCTTACGGCGGCCCGATGGTCGCCGCGACCGCGCTCTGGACGCGCCGCGAATTCGCCGAGCTCGACCTCGACGCCGAGACGGCGTACGGATTCGAGCTCGCGATCCGCGGCCCGCGCCACACGGTGATGGGCCGCGCTGAATGGGTCGACCGCCCGTTCGGCTTCCCCGTGCAACCGTTCGGCGTCGGCAGCGAGCGCACCACGCACTACGCGGTCGGCTACTTGTTCGACTTCCTGCGGACCGCCCGACTGCGCGGCGGCGCCGGCGTCACGATCGACTACCACACGCAGTCGCGCGAGCTCGAAGAGATCTACGGCCACAAGCCGCAGTCGATCTACGCGTTCGTCCGATTCCGCACAGGAAACTGAGTTGCGAATGCTCGGCGTAGTCCCGCAGTTGCGCACGACGAGTCTCTCGGACTCGATCCGCTTCTACACCGAGAAGCTCGGACTCGCATTGGAGTTTCGATACGAGGACTTCTACGCCGGGATCCGCGCAGGTGATCAGGTCTTTCACCTCAAGCAGGTCGATGACGTCGACCCATCGATCGCGTGGGTCGACGACGGGGATCACTTTCACCTCTACTTCCCCGTCGACGACGCATCACTCGCGGCGGAAACGCTGAAGAACAACGGCGTGTCGTTCGTGCGCGACGTTCACGAGACGGCGTGGAACACGCGCGAGTTCGTCATCAAGGACGACCAGGGCCACACCCTGTATTTCGGCGAAGCCCTG
>DASVNL010000623.1:0-1712 GCA_036383875.1 Thermoanaerobaculia bacterium | reverse complement strand
ATCTGCACCAGGTCCGCTCCCGCCGCGACCTTCGCACGAACGTCGCTCGCGGTAAAGATCCCGCCGACGCCAATCAGCGGATACTTCGGCCCGACGCGCTTCCGCACCTGCGCCAATACCGACGTCGACTTCGCCATCACCGGCGCGCCCGACAATCCGCCGGCCTCGTTCATTCCGGGCAGCCGATCGAGTGTCGTGTTCGTGCAGATCATGCCGTCCGCGAGTTTCACGCAGACATCCGAAATCTCCGCGATCTGCGTTGCATCGAGGTCCGGCGCGATTTTGATGAGCACCGGCCCGCTGCGCACATCGCGTACCGCGTTCAACAGCTCTTCGAGATGTTCGGGACGTTGCAGATCGCGCAGACCGGGTGTGTTCGGCGACGAGAGATTGAGCACCGCAGCATCGGCGTGCGGCGCAACGCGGCGATAGCATTCGACGTACGACTCCGTCGCGCGCTCGAGGGGCACGTCGCGATTTTTTCCGACATTCACAAACGTCGGCACGCGACGATCCCACGCACGCAAACGCGACGCGACGACATCTGCGCCGTCGTTGTTGAAGCCCATGCGATTGATGAGCGCCTTGTCGTTCGGATAGCGAAACAAGCGCGGACGCGGATTGCCCGACTGCCGATGCAACGTCACGGTGCCGACTTCGATGAATCCGAAGCCCAGCGCCGCGAGGAACGGCATCATCGTCGCGTTCTTATCGAAGCCGCCGGCGATGCCGATCGGCGACGGAAATCGCAATCCGAACAACGTCCGCGCCGCAGTCGTGGGCGGTTTGCAAATGCGCTCGATCGTGCGCAACACGATCGGAATATGCTGCAACTGCTGCATCTGCTCCGCCGTAAATTCATGCGCCGACTCCGCGTCGAGATGAAAGAGCGCGCGGCGCAACAGCGGATAGATCATGACGTCGCGAGAATGCGTTCCACACGCGCAAGCGGCGAGAGCACGGTCGCATCGACTTCGCTCGCGTGCTGCAGCAGCGGAATCACGCGCACGAGCTCCGGGCCATGCTCGGTGCCGGTCATCGCCAGTCGCAGCGGCATGAAGAGCGCCTTGCCTTTCGCGCCGGTCGAGTTCTTGAGCCTTTCGACCATCGCCTTGTAGCCCGCCTCATCGCGCGGCGCGCCGTGTTCGCGCAATTCCTCCGCGAGTTTCACAGCGAACGCGCGATCGATCTCCGGCTTCTCGGCTTCGCGCACGAATCGAAGCGACTCGCTGAATTGCGTGAGTCGCGTGATGCTGGTCTTCACGACTTCGATGCCTTCCTCGAGCCACGGGACATCGAAGAACGGCCGCACGATCGGCACGAGGTCGCTCGCACTCATCGCATGAATGTACTGGCCGTTGAGCCACTCGAATTTCTGCTGATCGAACACCGCAGGCGCAGCGTTGACACGATCCAGCGAGAAGCTCTTGATCGCGTACTCGCGCGAGAAAACATCCAGGCCTTCGGGCGACGACCAGCCAAGCAGCGTGAGGTAGTTGAGCATCGCGTCCGGCAGGTAGCCTTCTTCCGCATACGCGCTCACCGACGTCGCGCCGTGTCGCTTGGACAATTTGGTTCGGTCCTGGCCGAGGATCAAGGAGACGTGCGCGAACTTCGGGACGTCCCAGCCCATCGCGCGATAGATCAGCACCTGGCGATGGGTATTCGTCAAATGCTCTTCCGCGCGGATGACATGCGTGATCTCCATGTCG
>DASVNL010000622.1:0-12618 GCA_036383875.1 Thermoanaerobaculia bacterium | reverse complement strand
GGGATCGTCGCGGCGGAGTTGGCGGCGGAAATCGCGGAACGCGATCGAAAGGTGCTGCGGCGGAACGAGCCGGTCGAGACGACCGATTGTCAGATCGATCCACGCGATCCGCATGCGCGTCCGCACTATTGGAAGAGCGTGTTCTTTCCGTTCTCCAACAACCGCGGCGATCGCTTTGTCGGAACGATCGCATTCGAGATCACGGATCTCGTGGAAGCCGAGGTGGCGACGCACGAGGCTCGGTTGAAGCTGCAGGCGGTGATCGAAAACATGCAGGAAGGCATCGTGATTTTCGATTTGAAGGGCGCGCTCCTGCAGAGCAATCGTGCTGCATTCGAGATGCAGGGGTTCGCTCCCGGCGACGAACCGAAATCGATGACCGACATCGCACGCGACGTCGAAATCTCAACCGTCGACGGCCGTCCGCTGACCGCGGAAGAACGACCTCAGTCGCGCCTGATGCGCGGTGAGCCGTTGCGCGACATGGTGATTCGTCTGACCCGGCGCGACTCCGACTGGTGCCGCATCCTCAACCTCAGCGGCTCGATCGTCGCTTACGAGCATCACCAATCCCTCGGCTTCATCACCATGCGCGACATCACCGAGTCCATCGAAGCGACGGAGGCGTTGCGTCACAGCGAAGCAAAGGCATCGGCGATCCTCAGCTCGCTCACCGAAGGCATCGTCGTTCTCGACATGAACGGGAACGTGGTGTCGTTGAACGCCGCCGCCCAACGGTTGCTCGGGCGAACGATGGCCGAGTTTCAAGATCCGATCACCTATCCACGCGCGCGCGTGATCCGCGTCGACGGCACGCCGATGCCACTGGACGAACTGCCGTCGACGATTGCCTTGAAATTCGGCCGCGGTACCCGCGATGTCGAGATGGGAGTCCCTCGTCCCGACGGTTCGATGGCGTGGCTTTCGTCGAGTGCCGAACTGATTCGCGATGCCGCGGGCGTGGCGACCGGCGTGGTCGTCTCGCTGTTCGACATCACCGGCCGTCGGGAAGCCGACCGGAGTCTGCGCAACGCGGCCGAGAGGATGCAGTCGCTCTCGCACAGGCTGCTCGACATTCAGGAGACCGAGCGCAGACAGCTCGCGGTCGAGCTTCATGACGAGATCGGCCAGGCGCTGACAGCCGTCAAGATCAACCTTCAGTCGCTCCAGCGATTTCCTGAACCGGCCGCGCTGGAGCGTCGCCTGGAGGATTCGGTGAGCGTGGTGAATCGTGCGTTGAATCAGGTGCGCTCGCTCTCGTTGCAGTTGCGGCCCGCGTTGCTCGACGATCTCGGTCTCGCTGCCGCGCTCCGCTGGCTCGCGGACCAGCATGCCCAACGCGCCGATTTGGTATTGCACTTCATCGACGCGGTCGGCGATCGCCGGTACGCTCCCGCTTTGGAGATCGCTTCGTTTCGGATCGCGCAGGAAGCGATGAACAACGTGATGCGGCACGCGGATGCGCGCGAGTTGACGGTGGAGCTTCTGGAAGAGGAAGGCACGCTGCACGTTCGCATTCGTGACGACGGCAAAGGGTTCGACGTCGAAGCAGCGCGGATTCGCGCGTCCGGCGCGGCGAGTATGGGGATGCTCGGAATGGAGGAGCGTGCGCTTCTCGCATCGGGCCGCATCGAATGGATTTCAAATGCGGGCAAAGGAACCGAGGTCCATGTCTCGTTTCCGGTCGAGGCCGCGGCATGAGGAGATGAGATGAACGCGACGACACCGCCGATGCGGATCCTGCTCGCGGACGATCACAATCTGGTGCGTGCCGGCATCCGCTCGCTGCTGGAGCGAATGCCGGGCGTCGAGGTGATCGGCGAGGCGGAAGACGGCATCGACGCCGTGGCGAAAGTCGGGGAACTGCAGCCCGACATCCTGCTCGTCGACATCGCGATGGGAGGCCTCAACGGCATAGAGACGGCCGCGCGCGTGACGAAAGAGTGGCCGGCGGTCAAGGTGATCGTGCTCTCGATGCACGCCAACGAGGAGTACATCGCGCAGGCATTGCGCGCCGGCGTGGCGGGATATCTGTTGAAGGATTCGGCAGCCGCGGAGCTTGGACTCGCGCTCGCCGCCGTCGCGCGCGGTGAGACGTATCTCGGTCCGGTCATATCGCGCTCGGTCATCGACGGGTATCTCGCGCGTTTCGCGAATCCCGAGCCGAAACCGGAGCCGCTGACGCCGCGCCAACGCGAGATCCTCGCGCACATCGCGGCCGGCGAGTCGACCAAGGAGATCGCGCTCGCGCTCTCGCTCAGCGTCAAGACCGTGGAGACGCATCGCGCGCAGTTGATGGAGCGCTTGGGCATCCGCGACGTGGCCGGCCTCGTCAAATACGCGATCCGCACCGGCCTGATCACCTCGGGCGACTAGCGCCGTTCGGAGGGCCGCTCTAAGGGAAACCCTGAGAGCGCCTTGGGGAACCCTCCAATGGTGCCGGCGGTCGCTGAGACCGATAGTGGCGCCATGCCGATTCGGATCTTACTCGTCGACGACAGCCAGGAGTTCCTTTCCTCCGCCGTCGACTTCCTCTCTCGAGATTCCCGCGTGCAGATCGTGGGACAAGCGGCAAACGGACTCCAGGGTTGCGAATTGGCGATGGAGCTGGAGCCTGATCTCGTCCTCATGGATTTCTCCATGCCCGTGATGGATGGCAGCAAGGCCACTCACGAAATGAAAGCGCAGGGCTCGCGATCGAAGATCGTGCTCTGCACGATCGGCACCGCCGAGGAAGTGCGCCGGAAAGCGGAGCACGCGGGAGTCGACGGCGTCATTCAGAAATCGGACTTCGCGCAGGACATCCTCTCGATCATCGAGAGCTTCAGTGTGAATCGCAACGATCGCGAGACGAGCCGATGACCGCCGGCGTCTCCACCAACGCTGCGACGGCGGAATCGCTGCCGGCTCGCTCGACCGAACTCTCTCTGGCGCGTCTGGCCACGGTCGCTTCGATGCTGGCCGGAGTGGTCGCTCTGTGGATGCTCGTCAGTCGTGCGCGCGCCGGAGCGGAGCAGTCGATCGTTCCGGCGAGCCTGCTCGTCCTGGTGCTTCTTCAGATCGCGGCGTTGCGCGCCAGCGCCGCGGCAAGGATGTCCATCGCAAGGAAGCTGGCAGAAAGCGATCGCCGGCTGGAGGCGCTCTTTCACTCGAATCTGTTGGGACTCGCCATCCGCGACCGCCACGGCCGCGTGACGGCCATCAACGCGACGCTTCGTTCGATCATCGGCGATGACGGAGAGTTGGCGACGCCGGCCGGAGCCGATGCGCTGACGCGCGCAGGTGCGGCGGCGCCGCGCGAGTTGGAAGTCGTCTCGAAGGACGGCAGCCGCATCGACCTTCTCACCGCCTCGACGGAGACGACGGATCGTGAAGAGACGATCGACTGCGTCATCGACATCTCGCAGTGGAAAAAAGCGAGCCGCGCATTGATCGCGGCGCGCGCAGTGCTCGAGCAGACGACCACCGACCTTCGCCGCGCGCCGGCACTCGCCGCCACAGAGATGGCTGTGGCGGGTGTGCAACCGGCGAAGCCGTCACCCGAGCCGGTCAACACGGAAGTCGAGTCGCTCGTCCTTCGTCTTGCCACCGCCAACCGCGAGCTGGAGGCATTCAGCTACTCCGTCTCTCACGATCTCCGGACGCCGCTGCGCGCGATCGACGGCTTCAGCCGGGCGTTGCTCGACCACTACTCCTCCACGCTCGATGTTCGCGGCCGCGACTATCTGGCGCGAATCTGCAACGCCGCGCAGCGGATGGCGCAACTGATCGACGACCTGCTCAAGCTCGCGCGCGTGTCGCGTTCCGACCTGAAACGCCAACGACTCGATCTCACGCAAGAGGCATTGACCGTGGTCGATCTGTTGCGCAGCGCGCATCCGGCGCGCGAGGTCTCCGTCACCGTCGCGAGCGACTTGATCGTCGACGCCGACCTTCGACTGCTCCGCATCATTCTCGAGAATCTCCTCGGCAATGCCTGGAAATTCACCGCGCGGACGGAGAACGCGTCCATCACGTTGGGCAGCCGCGTGATCGACGGCGCGAGCGTGTTCTTCGTCGCCGACAACGGTGCCGGGTTCGACATGGCGTACGCCGATCAACTCTTCGGCGTCTTCCAGCGCCTGCATTCAACCGATCAATTCGAGGGGACCGGCGTCGGACTGGCGACCGTGCAGCGCGTCCTTCAGATGCACGGCGGTCGCATTTGGGCCGAAGCCGCCGTGGACCGCGGGGCCACGTTCTTTTTCACCTTCGAGAGCCCGTCACTCCAAGCACAGAACTACGAAAGAGGTGTCGCATGAAGCCATCGATGATTCTCCTGATCGAAGATAACCCGGACGACGTGGAGCTCACTCGTATGGCTCTGGCGGACAACAACATCGCCAACGAACTCGTGGTCGCGACCAGCGGCGACGCCGCGCTCGCGATCCTTTTCGCAGACGATGCGGCCGCACCGTTGCTCATCCTGCTCGACCTCAAGCTGCCACGCGTCAATGGTGTGGAGGTGTTGCGCAGAATTCGCGAGCATCCGCGTACCCGCCTCGTGCCGGTGATCGTGCTCACCTCATCGGACGAGCAACGCGACCTGATCGAGAGCTACAGCCTCGGCGCGAACAGTTACGTTCGCAAGCCCGTCGACTACACGGAGTTCGTGACCGCGGTGCGGCAACTCGGGATCTATTGGCTGATGGTGAACATCCCCCCACCATCTGCAGCGGGCGTGGCGGCGTGACGGCACTTCGAGTCATCTTCATCGAAGACAACGATGACGACTACTTCCTGACCGTCGGCGAGCTCGCTCGCAACGGATTCGAAGTCGCCGGCGTGCGCGTCAGGACGAAGCAGGTCTGCGCAGCGCGCTCGACGACGGGCCGTGGGACATCGTCGTCGCCGACTATCGCCTCCCGCGTTTCAACGCGCCGGCGGCCTTGCGGATCGTTCGCTCCTGCGGATGCGACGTTCCGTTCGTCGTCGTCTCGGCGACGATCGGAGACGAGCTGGCGGTCGAGCTGATGCGACAGGGAGCGAGCGACTATGTGATGAAGAGCAATCTCGTCCGGCTCGGCCCCGTGGTGGCGCGCGAGATCCGCGAGCTCGCATTTCGCCGCGAACGTCTCCAGGTCGCCGAGGCGTTGCGGGTCGTGCAGCTTCGTTGCGAGTCGACGTTTCAGCACGCGCCGATCGGCAATCGCGCACACGACCGAGGATGGGCGTTTTCGCCTGATCAACGATCGCTTCTGCCAGATCCTCGGCTATTCGAGGGAAGAGCTGCTTCAAACCACGTTGCCGGAGATCACGCATCCCGCCGACCGCGATTTCAGCAAGGAAGAACTGCGCACGCTGACGGGAGCGCGGGACTTTCTCCAGATGGAGAAGCGCTGCATTCGCAAGGACGGCGAGACCATCTGGATCGTCCTCACCATCACGCCGGTTCGATCCGCGGATGGCGCCGTCGACTACTGCATCGCCATGGCGGACGACGTCACCGAACGCCGGACCGCGGGAGAGCGCATCCGCTTTCAGGCGCGGTTGCTGGATGCCGTGGAGCAGGCCGTCATCGCCACGGACGTCGAAGGCCGCATCACCTACTGGAACAACTACGCCGAGAAGGTGTACGGCTGGAGGGCGGACGAGGTGATGGGACGGAACATCGTCGACATCACCTGTCCGTCGATGAGCGCCGATGAAGCCGCCGCAGTGATGCAGAAACTCAGTGCGGCGGAGAGCTGGTCGGGCGAGTTCGTCGTACGGGACCGCTCCGGCCGCAACTTCCCCTGCATGGTGATCGACTCACCGATCCTCGACGCGGGAGGCACGCTCACCGGAGTGGTCGGCGTGTCGTTCGACCTGACGCAGCGCAAGGCGAATGAAGAAGCGCTTCGCGCCTCCGAGGAGCGGTATCGAAGCGTGATCGAAGGCGTGGACGAGATCATCTTCACGGTCGGACTCGACGCGCGGATCAGCTCATTCAATCGAGCGTTCGAAACCGTCACCGGATGGTTGAGAGAGCAGTGGGTCGGCAGCATCCTCGGCGCGCTGATTCACTCCGACGATCAGGCGCACGTCGAGGCCGCGTTCGCCCGCGCGCTCGAAGGAGCGGAAGGGACGCCGTTCGACGCGCGCATCCTGTCGTCGACCGGCGATTACCGAACGGTCGAATGCATCGCGTACACGCGCAGGAATTCAGCGGGAGAGGCGCTCGAGGTGTTCGGCTTCGGTCGCGACGTGACGGAGAAACGCCGCCTCGACGGCGAACGCGCAATGATCACGTCCGAGCTCCGGCTGCTTCTCGAATCGACCGATGAAGGACTGTATGCGCTCGATACCAACGGGCGTTGCACGCTCATCAATCGCGCCGCGGCAGCTCTGTTGGGCTACCCGGCCGAGGAATTGATCGGACGTGAGCTGCACGAGGTGATTCACGCGACGGGACCGGGTGAGCCTCCTTGCGACCAAAGCACCTGCCCTGTCTATCGCACGCTTCTTCATGCATCGACCGCGAGGGTCGACAGCGCGGTCATGTGGCGAAGCGACGGCACGTCGTTCCCGGTCGAATACGCATCGGCGCCGGTCATCGAAGAGGGTGTTCTCAGCGGCGCCGTCGTGACGTTCCGCGACATCACCAGACGAAAGATGATGGAGGTTCAGCTCGGACGAGCGAACCGCATCAACCGCCTCGGACGAATCGCCGGGACGATGGCTCATGAGTTCAACAACGTCCTGATGGGGATCCAGCCGTTTGCCGCGATCCTCGGGCGCGCCGTCGCCGGCAATCCGCTTCACGAAAAGGCGGTTGCGCAGATCACCGAGGGCGTCAGCAGGGGAAAGCGCGTCAGCGAAGAGATCCTCCGCTTCACGCGCCACAGCGCTCCGATTCTCGAAGCGATCGACCTCGAGTCATTCGTCGACGGACTCGAATCCGAGGCGCGCGCACTGCTCGCGAACGAGATCGAATTCAGCATCGAGCGGCGGGAAGGACTCGGCGTTCGCGGCGACGCGCATCAACTGCGACAGGTGTTCATCAACCTGATCGTCAACGCGCGCGATGCACTGGGCGGTGCACCGGGCCACATCCGCCTGACGATCGATCCTGCCTCGCAATCGATTTTTCCGTTCGGGGTCGTTCCCGATCCCGAACGCTTTGCCCACTTCGTGCTGTCCGATGACGGCTGCGGAATGACGGCCGAGACGCAGAGCCAGTTGTTCGAGCCGTTGTTCACCACCAAGAGGTCGGGGACCGGTCTCGGCCTCGCGTTCGCGCATCAGGTGGTGCAGGAACATGGTGGTTCGATCCTCGTCGAAAGCACGCTCGGGAAGGGATCGCGGTTTCACGTCTTCCTTCCTCTCGATACGGCGCCCAGCCGCCCCATCCCGCTTCAGCCGAGCGTTGTCGTGGACGAGGTGCAGATCGAGCGAGTCGTGATCGTCGAGGATGACGTTGCGGTGGCCGCGGGACTCGCGGCGTTTCTGGAGCTCGAAGGGATCGAGGTCAACGTGGCGGCCACGGGTGCCGTTGCAGTCGACACCATCGCGCGCTGCCGACCCGACGTCGTCGTTCTCGACGTCGGCCTGCCCGACATGAATGGCACGGAGGTCTACCGTCAGCTTCGGGCTTCATGGCCGATGCTCCCTGTGCTCTTGTCGACAGGAAACGTGGAGGAGTCGCATCGCCTCAGTACCCTCGCCGACAACGTTGTGATTCTGTCGAAGCCATACAGCGTCGACTCGTTGATGACGTCGATGAAGCTGTTGGTGCAGAGAGCGGCGTTTCCTCAGGCGCGTCAGTATGACGAGCGACTCGGTGGTGTGCCGGTGCGCGCGTGACTTCCGAAGACCGAGGCTCTGCCATCGACACGATGAATCAGAACGACGAAGAGAACGTCTCCGTTCACGATCGATTCATCCACGACGCCGTGTTCGATGCGCTCCCGGCGTGCATCGCCATCGTCGATGCGTCGGGCATCGTCATCGACGTCAACGCGACGTGGCGTCGATTCGGCGCCGACTACGGACTGCAGGCCGGAGAACTGATTCTCGGCTGCAACTACTTCGAGCTGCCGCGCTTCGGGGCGCACGATGCGCGCGACTCTGCCGCGACGGCCGGCATTCGCAGCGTGCTGGCGGGAGAGCGAGAGCGCTTTACGCTCGAGTATCGCCACGACTCGCCGTCCGAGCGCCGCTGGATCCGGCTCCTGTCGACGCCACTCGCCACGGCGAACGGCAGGGCCGCGGTCGTGATGCACCTCGACATCACGCAGGAGCGGAATTCAGCAGGGAGTCTCGCCAGCAGCGAGGCGCTGCTGCAGATGGCCAGCAGCATGAGTCGCATGGGCGGCTGGTCGGTCGATCTCCCGAGCTTCGTGCTCACCTGGTCCGACGAGGTGTGCGCGATTCACGATGCACCTCCCGGGTTCGCCCCGACGGTGGAAGAAGCGATCGACTTCTACGCGCCCGAATTCAGAGAGACCATTCGGAAGAACTTCACCGCATGCACCGAGGAAGGCGCGCCGTTCGATCTCGAGTTGCAGATCATCACGGTCAAGGGCCGGCGCGTGTGGGTCAGGGCTGTAGGCGAGGCGCGCCGCGATTCCTCCGGTGCCATCCGTCGCGTGGAAGGTGCCTTTCAGGACATCAGCGACAGGAAGCGGCATGAGGAAGAGATCCGTCACGATGCCGAGCGGCTCGCCGGCGTGGTGTCGATTCAGCAGGCTCTGAATACGTCCGAAGAGAGCACCGAAGAGCTCTTCAGCACGTTTGCGGCGATGGCCATGCGCGTCCTCGGCGCGGATGGTGCCGCTTTCGAGATGGTCGACGGCGAAGACCTCGTCTACCGTGCAGCGGCCGGGATCGCAGCACGGCATCTCGGACTTCGCCATCGCATCGCCGCGAGCTTCTCGCGTCAGGCGATCGAACAGAATGGCTCCGTACGTTGCGACGACACCGAGATCGATCCTCGGGCCGACGTCGAGGGCTGCCGGCGAATCGGCTTTCGATCGACGATCGTCGCGGTTCTGCGCTCCGACTCCGTTCCGATCGGCGCGTTGAAGCTGATGGCCAGCGAGCCGGGACGCTTCGATGACTTCGACGCCAGCAGCCTCGACCTGATTGCCGAGTCGTTCAGCGCGGTGATCCTGCGCCGCCAGAATGCAAAGAAGCTCCGCGATTCCGAAGCTCATTTCCGGCTTCTGTTCGCGGAGAATCCGCAGCCGATGTGCGTGGTCGATCCGGCCACGCTCCGTTTCCTCGCCGTCAACGAAGCGGCGATTCGCTTCTACGGCTACACCGAAGCGGAGTTCCTCACCCTGACCGTTCCTCAGCTTCGCGCATCCGACGACTTGCCGGTCCTCGGGTGCGAATCGCTTCCGATGATGCACGCGAGCGAACCGCGGATGATCCTGGCCACGCATCGCACGCGACACGGCGAAACGCGAGAGCTCGAGATCACGTTCGGCAAGATCGACTACTTTTCGCAGAACGGACTGCTCGCCGTTGCGACCGACGTCACCGAGCGGCGACGACTGGAAGCGGAGGCCGCTCGCGCCAACCGTTCGCTGGAGCTGCTCAGCCGCTGCAACGAGGCCTTGATCCGCGCGGACGACGAGGCCACGCTGCTGCGCGTCGTGTGCGAGCTCGCCGTGCAGATCGGCGGCTTTCCGATGGCCTGGATCGGATTCTCGACGGACGATGATCGTGGAATCGTCGCGCAGGTCTCCGCCGGAAACGACGAGGGATTCCCGAACGACGCGGCGCTGCGCGATCGTCTCTGGGATGGTGGCGACGAGATGGGACCGGCCGCGCGCGCGATTCGCGATGGCGCGACCGTGCTCGTCGCCGATCTCTCCAAAGAACCGCCGTTCGCCTGGAGAGAGGAAGCGCTTCGCCGTGGATTTCGCGGCACCGTCTGTCTGCCGCTGTCGGAACGCGATCGAACGTTCGGCGTGCTCGTGCTCTATCTTTCCGAAAGCCGGTCGCTGACGGCCGGCGAAGCCATTCGCCTGAAAGAGCTCGCGGAGAATCTGGCGTTCGGCATCGTCACCTTCCGCGCGCGTGTTGCGCAGCGGCGCATTCAGGCGGCCGTTCTGGCGATGGCGCAGGGCGTCTCCGCCGCGAACGGAGAGGCGTTTCTCGAAAAGCTCACCGCCAGTCTCGTCGCATCGGTCGGCGCCGACGCCGGTTTCATCAGCGAGTTCGAGCCGGGCCAGCGGAACAACGCGCGAATCATCAGCGCGAACGTCGCGGGGGAACGCGTCGACGTGCAGGACTTCGATGCCTCCGAGGTTCCGTGTGTTCCCGAGGAATCGGAGGATTGCTGGTTGATCCCTCGAACTGCGAGGCGGCGCGATCCGCAGCATCCCGCGATGTCGTTGCCGCCGAGTGGCGCGCTTGCCGGAATCGATTTGAAAGATGAACACGGCCGCGCAGCCGGCATGATCTGCCTGCTCTTCGGCGAAACGCCGACCGACTCGCCGCTCGTCCTCTCCACGCTTCGCATCTTTGCGTCGCGAATCTCCGCCGAGTTGCGGCGACAGAAAGCCGATGTCGAACTGGTGCGGCAGGCAGCGCTCATCGACGAGGCTCCGAACGGAATCATCGTCGAGGATCTCGATGGGCGCATCGTCTTCTGGAGCAAGGGGGCGGAACGCCTTTATGGCTGGTCGCGAGCCGATGCGATCGGACGAAAATCGGCGGAGCTGTTCCTCGTGAACCATGGCTGGGCCGGGACCGGTGATGCCTTGCCGGAATCGGGCACGTGGGCCGGAGAGCAGATGAAGACGACCGCCGACGGAACGCTCGTTCATGTCGAGAGTCGCGTGACGATCCTGCGCGATGCGGCCGGCGGACCCGGATCAGTGCTCGTGATCGACACCGACATCACGGAGCGGAAGAAGCTCGAAGAGCAGTTTCTCCGCGCGCAGCGCATGGAGAGCATCGGAACGCTGGCCGGCGGCATGGCGCACGATCTCAACAACGCGCTTTTGCCGATTCTGATGGGAGCGAGTCTGCTCAAGCGTGTCGTCAGTGATTCGAGTGCGCTCACCGCGGTCGGAAACATCGAACGAAGCGCGCTGCGAGCGTCTGGTCTGGTCAAGCAGGTCCTTTCGTTCGCCCGCGGAGTCGAAGGATCGCGCGCGCCTCTGGCGCCGTCGTTGATCGTCAATCAGGTGCGCACGATCGTCGAGACGTCGATTCCGCGGAGCATCACACTCGAGACCACGGTGCAGGATCCGCTCTGGTCGATCGTCGGCGACGTGACGCAGATCCAGCAGGTGCTGCTCAATCTGTGCGTCAACGCGCGGGACGCCATGCCCACCGGCGGACGCATGTCGATCGCGGCCAGCAACGCGGAGCTCGATGCCGCGGCCATCGCGCGCGAGGGTGGTCTCGTGCCGGGCCGTTACCTGAAATTCGAAGTGTCGGATACAGGCGTCGGGATTTCCCCGGACATCCTCCATCGAATCTTCGAGCCGTTCTTCACCACCAAAGAGATGGTGAGCGCTCCCGGTCTCGGCCTTTCCACATCCCTCGGCATCGTGCGCAGTCACGGAGGTTTCTTCAGAGTCGTGAGCGAGCTCGGGAAAGGGAGCACGTTCACTGTCTACCTCCCGGCCATGCCCGCTGCCACGCCGTCGGCGCCGGAGCCGGCTCGCTCGCTGCCGCGCGGCCGCGGCCAGATGATTCTTCTCGTCGACGACGAGGCTGCCGTTCTCAGTGCAACGACCGAAACGCTCGAAGCGTTCGGCTACAAAGTCGTGGCCGCCGACAACGGCATCCACGCCCTCCGTCTCTTCGCCGAGCATCGCCGCGAAATCGCCCTCGTCATCACCGACATCATGATGCCGCGCATGGACGGCTTCGAATTGATGGCCTCAATCGAACGAATCGACCCGACGGTCCGAATTCTCGGAGTGAGTGGATTGATCGAAGGCCAGACCACCAGTCGCGGCGGTCACTTCCTCCCGAAACCCTATAGCGCCGATGCCATCCTCACGAAAATCCACGAGATCCTGGGGTGAGTGATGAGCGCAGCGCAGATCGCGCTCGCATGGTGCCTCGCTCATGCGGGACGATCACCTCTCGTGTTCACTGAACTCGTCGACCCATTCAGGGCACGATGGGTGGCCCTCTTTCGTCGCACTTTGCGCTTAGTGCGGCGAGGAGGAAATACGATCGAAATTACTCGACGTCTCGCAGTTGCAGTCGTTGTTCTCACGCTCGCCACGCCGCTTTCCGCGCAATCCATTCATCCGGACCTCAAGGGGTCGCAGATCGTTTCGCTCGATGTTGCTTCGATCGAGCGGAATGCGCAGAACGGGACGCCGTTCGAGCTCCCGGTCGGCGAGAAAGGGTGAAGGTCGCCCTTGTGCCGGATCCGATCTGGCCCGAGGAGGGGCTGACGATTCTCGAAGTCCAGCGCGACGGCTCGGCGAAGAAGAGTGTAGTGAAGGGCAACATCACGTACGCCGGCGTGCGGACGAGCGCCGGCGCGTGGTTCCTCGAGCCGCTCGCGCGATTCAATCCGAAGGCAGACAAGAGTCAGTACGTCGTCTACGCGGCACACGACACCGCCATCGACATCGATCTCGGCGGCGACGCGGTCGGCGCCGACACGGTCGACGA
>DASVNL010000621.1:0-3003 GCA_036383875.1 Thermoanaerobaculia bacterium | reverse complement strand
GTAGACGATCGCGACGTCCGCGCCTTCACGCGCGAACAGCACCGCGACCGCGCGTCCGATGCCGGAGTCACCGCCGGTGATGAGCGCGACTTTCCCTTCGAGCTTGCCGCTGCCGAGGTAGTCGGGATTGCGGAACTGCGGCCGCGGCTTGAGCTTCGACTCGATGCCCGGCTTGACCTGATGTTGCGCGGGCATCCGCGCCGCCTTCTTCGACTTCGCCTTCGACGGACGCTTCTTGTCGATCGCGCGCTGGACCTTGCGCTGCTTCGCCACGGTTGAGGAT
Source organism: Thermoanaerobaculia bacterium (assembly GCA_036383875.1). GTDB lineage: Bacteria > Acidobacteriota > Thermoanaerobaculia > Gp7-AA8 > Gp7-AA8 > QHVT01. The sequence continues at coordinate 2,720 of DASVNL010000621.1, read as the reverse complement.
GTTTTCGTCGCCATGCGCATCGCGACTGCGCGGAGCATGCCCGCTCAGCGTCGCGATGCTTTGCGCGCGATGAGCAGCAAGCCGTGCTTCTTCGCGATCTCGGCAACAGCCGCGCGCTCAGCCGCGACGCTGGAGCGTCCGAGTTGCGCGTCGACGTCGGCGGCGACGATTCGCGCATCGAGCTCGGTGGCGAGGATGTGACTCGCCTTCCCTTTCGCAACGGCTTCCTGCACGAGTTTCCACGCGAAGCTCCCGTTGCCGCGCGCGAGCTCCACCCGCGCCTGCGTCGCGCGAATCGAGGCGAGCAGTCCGATCGTGATGCTTTTCGCCGTCAGCGTGCTGGCGCGCGAGATCGCCGTCTGCGCTTTCGCGATGTTCTTCTGCAACAGCGCGTTCCGCGCGAGAACCTCCTGCGCGATCGCTTCTTCCTCCGCCGCGCCTTCTTTCGCGAACACCGCAATCGCCTCGCGCAACAGACCGTCGGCCTCGGCCGGCTTGCCTTCTTCGATCGCGAGGTTCGCGAGCATCACCTGGCTCTGCCCGATCGACACGCGATCCTTCATCTTCTTGCGGATCTCGAGCGCCTCGGCGTGACGTTTGCGCGCGAGCGCGAAGTCATCGCGCCACAGCGCGAGGTCGCCCATCGCGGCGAGCGCGTACGACTCGCTGGCCGGGATGTTCACCTCGCGCGCGAGCTCGAGACCGCGCTCGTACATCGGCAACGCCGCGTCGAGATCGCCGCGGAGTCGCAGCAGTTCGGCCATGTTGACCGCGCCGGTGACTTCGCCGTAGCGATCGTCGACCTTGCGCGAGTACGCGATGGCCTCCGCGTACAACGACTCGGCTTCGTCGAAATCGCCTTTCAATTGGCGCGCGCCACCGAGGTTCGACAGGGTGTTCGGCGTGACGATGTAGAACTTCGACTCGTGCTGAACGACGAGCGCTTCCCGCCACGTCTTCTCGGCACCGTCGATGTTGCCTTTCATGAAGCGGATGATCCCGAGGGAGTTGAGCGTGCGCGATTCAAACGAGCGATTCCCGACTTGGCGGAGCATCACCAGCGCACGCTCCAGCAACGGCTCGGCCTCGACGAGATCGCCGCGATTCCAGAGCGCCAGTCCGAGGTTCGAGTACGCGCGCGCGGCCCCGGCGCGATCGCCGATCTCCTCCTGAATGCGCGCGGCCTCGCGAAGCAGCGAGATCGCGAGATCGGGATGTCCGAGCTCGCGATGCGCGTAGGACTGATTGGCCTTCGCGCGCGCCACGACGGCGCGCATCTTCGACGCAGCGCCGACGGCTTCCGCGTGTTGCGCCACGACGAGCTCCTTCTCGTTTTCGTGAATGAGGTGATACGCATCCGCAGCGATCAGATCGATGCCCGGATCGTTGCGCATCGGCAGCGGCAGCTTGCGCAGTTTCTCCACCGTTGCGAGCGCATCGTTCGCTTTCCCCGCGGCCACTTGCGTCGCGCCGAGGCGCAGTCCGTACGGAAGCTCGTCGGGATAAAACGTGAGCAGCGAACGATAGATCTCGATGGCCTTGTCGAACTCCTGGCGGAAGACGTGCGAGCGCGCCTCGATGCTCAGTCGCTCTTCGCGATTCAGTCCCGACGACAGGTTCAGCGCCCGATCGGCCGACGCCTTCGCGCGATCTTCGTAACCGAGATTCCAGAACGCTTCAGCGAGGGCCGCGTGCGCCATCGCGTATCCGGGCTCCGCGGCGACTGCGCGCTCGAGCGACTCGCGTGCGGCGAGATTGTCGAAGCGGCGCATCTTCGTCAGACCTTCGACGTACGCGCGTGCGGCCTCCGCGTTCGTCGGCATCGACGCGCGCAGTCCTGCCGTGGCTTCCGCGGTGAGTGGCACCGCGCCGAGTTGCGCGCGCAGACGTTGTCCGAGTCGCGCGACCAATGCGAAGAGCTCGCGCTCGTTGCCCGATTCGGAAAGCGTCGCGAGCAGGTTGCCGGTCGCGGTGTCCTGCACGCGCACGTCGACGCGGAGATCGTTCGCGGCTTTCACGCACGTGCCCGTGAGTACGACGTCCGCCGCGACGCGATCGCGAATCTGTTCGAGTCCGCTGCGCGCGATCGCATCGCCGTCGCGCAACGCGAGATCGTCTTTCATCCGCGCGACGTCGTCGCCGGGGATGAGTCGCAGCGTCTCCGCGGCGGAGAGCTCGGTCGTCAGCAACTCCGCGACGGCGTTCGCCATCCACGCATCGTCGGCGCGCGCGGAGAGACTGCGAACACCGAGGACTGCGACGGCGCGACGAGTGTTCGTGGCGATGGGCGTTGGAGCGGTTGCAGGTGCGGGCTTCTCGCGCTGACGCAGAACGAACGGCAGCGAGACCGCGGTCAGCGCGGCAATCAACACGACGATCGCGCCGATGCCGCGCGTGCGACTGAGCTTCGGACGCGGCAACGGCGACGTCGACTCGAGTGCGGCGATCACTTCGCCGGCGCGTGCGAATCGCTGCGCGGGATCGCGTTCGAGGCAACGCAGGATCACAGATTCCCAGCGCGCGTCGAGATCGGGCGCCCACTTGCGCGGCGACGGCGCCGGTTCCTGCAAGCGCTGCAGTGCGACGGACAACGGCGTCGTGCCGTGAAACGGCAGGCGACCGGTGACCATCTCGAAGAGCACGACGCCGAGTGCGTAGACATCGGTGGCGGGCGTGATCGGACCGGCTTCGAGTTGCTCGGGCGCCATGTAGTCCGGCGT
>DASVNL010000620.1:0-4067 GCA_036383875.1 Thermoanaerobaculia bacterium | reverse complement strand
CGAAGACGTGGAGCGCGTCATCGACGTCGTCACGTCCGTGCTCACGGAATCGCGGCGATGACCTCGCTCGTCGCCGTGACCGAAGGCGGCAGCTCCGTCGGCCTCGGCCACATCCGACGTTGCCTGACCCTCGCCGCGGCGCTGCGCAAGCACGGCGTCGACGTTGCGTTTCGCGTCGCGGGAGGCGCGGCGGCGGAAGGCGTCGTGCGCGATGCGGGATTCGTGGCCGAACCGTACGGCGACCTCGCGAGTGTCGACGAGATGGCCGTGCTCGACGCGGACGCGGTGCTGATCGACTCGTATCGCGCGACCACGGATGTGTTCCGCGCGTGCAGAGCAACGGCGATCGCGATGGACGATCTCGCGGATCGCGCGTTGCCGGTCGACATGGTGATCAACACGACGCTCGGCGCGTCGCGACTCGCGTACGACACGCGCGGCGTGTTGCTCCTCGGACCCCGCTACGCGCTGCTGCGTCCCGAGTTCGAAGACGTTCCGCCGCGTGCGATTCGCGAACGCATCGAACGCGTGATGATCACCCTCGGCGGCAGCGATCACGGCACGCTCGCGAGCGACATCGTGCGCTCGTGCACCCACGCGCTGCCCGACGCGACCATCGACGTCGTGATCGGACCGTTTTTCGAGCGGCTCGATCTGTTGCGCGCGTTCGGCGATCGCGTCGTGCTGCTCGAACGGCCGCACATGCGCGATCTGATGTTGCGCTCCGATCTCGCGATCTCGTCGGGCGGTCAAACGCTCTTCGAGCTCGCCGCGACCGGCACGCCGGCGATCGTCATCACGACCGCGGACAATCAAGTGCAACACGCGCGCGACTTCGCCGACGCGGGCACGCTCGTGATGCTCGACGATGGCGCGTTCGAGCGTGTGCGCAACGTCGCGGTGCGCGCGGTGATGAGCGAGCGCGGGCGTGCGCTCGTCGATGGTCGCGGTGCGGAGCGTACGGCATCGGCTATCGTGGAGTTGTTGAAAGGAACGAGATGAAAAGCGTCAGCATCGGAGGGCGCGCCGTCGGCGACGGCAGCTCCTGTTTCGTGATCGCGGAAGCCGGAAGCAATCACAACGGCCGGCTCGACGAGGCGAAGGCGTTGATCCGCATCGCCGCCGAAGCGGGCGCGGACGCGGTGAAGTTCCAGACGTTTCGTGCGGACAAGTTGTACGCGCGCAATGCGGGCCGGAGCGACTACCTGCAACTCGACAAACCGATCTTCGACATCATCGCGGCGATGGAGATGCCATACGACTGGCTGCCACTACTCGCCGATGAAGCAAAGCAACACGGGGTGATGTTTCTCTCCACGCCGTTCGATGAAGAGTCGGTCGACGTGCTCGAGCCGTTCGTGCCGGCGTACAAGATCGCGTCGTATGAGATGACGCATCTGCCGCTCGTGCGCTACATCGCGAAGAAGGGCAAGCCGCTGATCATGTCGACCGGCACCGCGAATCTCGACGAGGTTCGCGAGACCGTCGAAGCGGTTCGCGCGACGGGCAACGAACAACTGATCGTGTTGCAGTGCACGGCGAGTTACCCCGCGCCGCTCGCGTCGCTGAACCTTCGCGCCATGACGACGATGCGCAACGAGCTCGATGTGCTGGTCGGACTCTCCGATCATTCGCGCGAGCCGCTCATCGGGCCGGTCGCCGCGGTCGCGATCGGCGCGTGCGTCATCGAGAAGCACTTCACGTTCAACAGCGAGCTCCCCGGTCCCGATCATCGCTTCGCGATCGAGCCGCATGAACTGCGCGCAATGATCCGCAGCATTCGCGAATGCGAAGCCGCCCTCGGCACCGGCGAGAAGCGCGTGTCTGACGTCGAACAGGAACTGCGTCAGTTCGCGCGACGCACGATCATCACGCTCGCGCCGATCGCCAAGGGCGATGTGTTGTCCGCGTCGAACATCGCCGTGTTGCGCGCCGGCAACGTTCCGCATGGACTGCCGCCGTCGAAGTTCGACGCGGTCCTCGGTCGCAACGCACTCCGCGATCTCGACGCCGGCGTTCCGGTGACTGAGGACGACCTCGCGTGAGTGAGCTTGCGCTGCGCGAGGCGACGCTTGCGGATGCGGATCTGCTGCGCGAGTGGCGCAACGATCCGATCGTCCGCCAGAACTCCTTCACGCAGGATGTGATCGCGCCGGACACGCATCGCGCGTGGCTCGAACGCAAACTTGCGGCGAACAGCGGCACGAAGATCTGGATCCTCACGTCGGACGGCGAGCCCGCGGGGCAGGTGCGGTACGACCGCGATGGCGACGTCGCCGAAGTGTCCGTGTCGATCGACGGACGGTTTCGCGGCGCTGGATTCGGCGTCGCGATTCTGACGATGAGTGCGCCGCGCGCGTGTGCGGAGTTCGGCGTGCGCGAGATTCGCGCGCTCGTGAAACTCACGAACGCGCCGTCACTCGCGGCGTTCACGCGCGCAGGGTTCGTGCGCGGCGCCGATGTCGACGTTCACGGCGACGCGTCGGCGTCGTTCGCGTGGCGTTGCGCGCGTTAGCGCGGCGTACCCTCGGGCGTGAGCTCGGCGACCATCGCAAGCAGATCCTCTTTCGTCATCCACTGCGGGTTCGTGTCGCTCGCGTACTTCGTGCCCGGCTCCATCCGCTTGTGCGATGCCCACGGCCAGTCCGCAGGCTTGCGGAAGAAGATCACCGGCTCGATGACGAACATGTCGTCGAGCTCGTACGCGTAAGCGGACTCGTTGCGCGACACGAGCACTTCGTGCAGCTTCTCGCCCGCGCGGATGCCGATGTTCTCGATGCGGCAGCCGGGCGCGAGGATGTTCGCGACGTCGCGGAGACTCATGCTCGGCAGCTTCGGCACGAACACTTCGCCGCCGGCCATCTCTTCGAGGCAGCGCAGCACGAAGGCCACGCCCTGATCGAGCGTCAGCCAGTAGCGCGACATCCGCTCGTCCGTGACGGTGATGACGCCCTTCTCGCGCTGGCGGAGGAACAGCGGGATCACGCTGCCGCGGCTGCCGACGACGTTGCCGTAGCGTGTGCACGCGAGCTTCGTTCCGTTTGGATCCGCGTAGATGTTGCCCTGCGTGAACAGCTTCTCGGCGACGAGCTTCGTCGCGCCGTAGAGGTTGATCGGATTGACGGCTTTGTCCGTGCTGATCGCGATGACGCGCTTCACACCGCGATCGATGGCCGCGTTGATGACGTTCTCCGAGCCTTCGATGTTCGTCTTCACCGCCTCGATCGGGTTGTACTCGAGCGCGGGGACTTGCTTCAGCGCGGCCGCGTGAATCACGGCGTCGATGCCGCTCAGCGCGCGATGCAGGCGGGCGCTGTCGCGGATGTCGCCGATGAAGTAGCGGATGCGCGGATCGGTGAGTCCGTACTTCGTGCGCATCTCGTCCTGCTTCGCTTCGTCGCGACTGAACACGACCAGGCGGGCGACGTTGTAGTCGCGCAGAACGGTCTCGACGAAGCGGCGGCCGAATGAGCCCGTTCCACCCGTCACCAGAAGTGCTTTGCCATCGATCCAATGTGCCGTCACGTCGTCGTCACTCCTTCAGTTGTGGCCGCGCGAGCGCCGCAGCGGCGGCGGTACGCGTCATCAGCCAGCGCGTCATGATCGATCAACTCGGGATGCGCGCGGTAATAGGCAAACAGTTTACGAACGCCTTCCTCGATCGAGGTGAAGGCGAAGCCGGGACAGTACTGCAGGAGCCTGCGGTTGTCGCCGGTATATTGATAATTCAGGCCGGGCGTCTCGACTTCGAATTCGACCGGCAGTTGCGCTTCGTTGAGCACCGCCGTTGCGATCTCCGTCAGCGACACCGACTGCGTCGGCGTCGCGTTCACGTCGGCGAAGAGGCGCTCGCCTTCGAGAAAGCGCGGCAGCATGCGAATGAGATCGTCGATCCAGAGATAGTCGAAGATCACGTTCTGGCGAATGATCAGCGGCACTCCCGCGATCGTCTTCGCGACGGCGTTCGAGATGAACTTCGCGGTGTAGCCCTCGTACGGTCCGTACAGACCGAAGATGCGCAGGTTCGTGATGTTGCGGCTCTGGCGGCAGAGCTCATTGCAGAGGAT